>NZ_JBNAZM010000076.1:0-13177 GCF_051195215.1 Arhodomonas sp. AD133
TCATCTCGCTCTACCTCCCAAACGTGTGGTTTACCCGTAAAGGTAGAACCGGGGTGGGGGCAGCTCTCATAGTTTCTACCCGGCTCGCGCCGGCGCCGTAGATACGCCGATGCCGATCAAGTCGTAGGTCGGCTGCTCTCGGCAGCCGACGATAGCCTATCCTGCGTCGCTCGACGGCTGCGCCCGCACGGGAATCACCGGTGCCTCGGTGGTCTGCAGCCGGTCGGCGCTGGGAGCGCAGCCGAAATAGTGGCGGTAGACGCGGGAGAAGTGCTCCAGCGAGTTGAAGCCGGCGCTGGCCGCCACCTCGGCCACCGAGAGATCGGTCTGCTGGAGCAGGCGGTGGGCGCGGTTGACTCGCAGCCATATGTAGTAACGGATGGGGGGCACGTCGAGCTCGGCCTTGAAGTGGCGCTCGAGCTGGCGCACCGACACACCCAGTCGTTCGGCGAGCGCGCCGGCGGACAACGGGGTTTCGATGTACTCGCGCATCAGGCGTAAGGCGCGGCGTACCAGGGGGTTGGCGACTTCTTCGGCGCCGTGGCCGTCGGTGAGCTGCGGGGTGTTCCCTTGCCGGGGCGGACGGGCTAGCAGGTGATGGCGAAGCTCGGCGAGGACGTGCTCGTCGATGTGCGCCTCGAGCCAGTGGAGCATCATGTCGAGCACCGCGGTGCCGCCGGCGCAGGACAGCCGCCGGGGCTCGACCGTGTACAGCCCCGGCGTCACGTGGACATCCGGATAGAGTTCCTGGAAACCGTCACGATTGTCCCAGTGCACCGCAGCGCCGTGGCCGGTCATCAGTCCGGCGGCCGCGAGTACCTCGGTACCCGTCTCGATGCCGGCGAGCTCGAGGCCGGCGGCCGCCGCGCGCCGCAGCCAGACTTTCGCCCGGCGGTCGTCGGCGTAGGTCTTGGTCTCGAAGCTCGCGAACACGAAGACGCTATCCAGCGTCTCCGGCGCCGGTAGCGTCGCTTCTACCGGGACGGGCACGCCGCTGCTGGCAATCACCGGCCGGCCGTCCACTGACAGCAGTTGCCACTCGAACAGCGGCCGCTGGGCGAGCCAGTTCAGGATGAACAGGGGCTCGATCACCAGCCCCAGCTCCACGAAGGAGAACTGGGGCAGCAGCAGTGCGCCGATGCGATGGGCGCTGGTGGCGGCGCGCATGAAGGCCCTCCGCGTTCTGTTGGGCTGGCAGCGCTACTCGCGGAACGCCGGCTCCTCCCGGTCGAGCATGCGCATGAGCGCGGCGAAGTGGTCTTCCGCCAGGCCGGGGTAGGCGAGCCACTGCTCGGCGGTGCGCCGTGCCACCGCCGGCGGCGGAAGGCGCAGGGGCCGCCCTGTGGCGAGAGCGTCCAGATAGGTCCGACACGCTCGCTCGAAGTAATACAGGTTATCGAAAGCGTGGGCCACCGTCTCGCCCAGGGCAATCACGCCGTGGTTGCCGAGCAGCACAATGGCGATATCGCCCCCGGCGAGGGTGGCCAGGCGCTCGGCCTCTTCGCCGAGACCCATGCCGTCGAACTCCGTGTCCACGGCCATGCGTTCATAGAAGCGCATGGCGTTCTGGTCCACCGGCGGTAGCTGGGGGGCCTGCAGGCAGGAAAGCGCCGTCGCGGCCGGCGCATGGGTGTGCAGGACACAGCGGTGCTGCGGGTGACGGCGGTGGAGGGCGCCGTGGATGCACCAGGCGGTGGGGTCCACGCCGTTGGGTTGCTCGGCCGCGTCGGCGTCGACCTCCACCAGCTCGCTGGCACGCACCTCGGAGAAGTGACGGCCGGCCGGGTTAACGAGAAACCGTGTGCCGTCGTCGGAGGTGGCGACACTGAAGTGATTGGCCACGGCTTCGTGCAGGTCGTACCGTGCCGCCCAGCGCAGTGCGCAGGCGAGCTCGGCGCGCAGGTCGTTCGTGGAAGGGGTGCTCATTGCTCGAACGCCTCCTCGTCGGCGTATTGAATCCAGCTCGTCTTCTGCGCCATGTATTTGTGCATGCCGGTGATGGCGTAGTCCCGGCCGATGCCCGACTGCTTCATGCCCCCGAATGGCGTCTGCAGGCTGACGGCGTCGACGGTGTTCACCGACACGGTGCCGGCGGCCACCGCGCGGGTCATGCGGTGCGCGCGGGCGAGGCTCGCGGTCCACACCGAGGCGGCGAGACCATAGATGCTCGCATTGGCGAGGGCAACGGCTTCCGCTTCGGTGTCGAAGGTGGTCACGGCGAGCACGGGGCCGAAGATTTCTTCACGGGCGATACGGGCATCGGCGGGCACGTCCGTGAACACCGTGGGCGCGATGAAGTGTCCGCCCGGGTGAACGGAAACGGCGTCGCCGCCGCAGCGCAGGGTCGCTTCCTCGCGCCCCATGGCGATGTAGTCGAGCACCTTCTGGTGCTGGCGGGCATTGATCATCGCGCCGAAGTCGCTCGCCGGGTCGAGGGGATCGCCCGGGCGGAGACTGCGGACGCGCTCGAGCAGTCGCTCGATGAACGTCTCGGCGATGCCACGCTGGACCAGCAGTCGTGAGTGCGCGGAGCACACCTGACCGGCATGGGTGAAGATACCGGCGATGGTATTCTCCACGGCGGCGTCGATGTCGTGGCAGTCGTCGAAGACCACGTTGGGGCTCTTGCCGCCGCACTCGAGCCACACCGGCTTCATGTTGGATTCCGCCGAGTAGGCGAGGAAGCGCTTGCCGATCCCGGTGGAGCCGGTGAAACCGAGCACGTCCACGTCCGGATGACGGCCCAGGGGCTCGCCGGCGTCGGCACCGAAGCCGGGTACTACGTTGAGCGCACCCGCCGGCAGGCCGGCGGCGGTGGCGAGCTCGGCGAGGCGTAGCGCCGACAGCGGCGTGTCCTCGGCCGGTTTGAGCACGACGGTGTTGCCGGCGGCGAGCGCCGGTGCGACTTTCACCGCGGCGTTGTGCAGCGGGAAGTTCCACGGCACCACTGCGCCGACCACGCCCGCGGGTTCGTAAGTCACCGTCGCCAGCGTTCCCGGCGGAGCGGGGGCGACTTCCTCGTGTACCTTGTCGATCGCTTCGCCGAACCACTGGAAGAGCTTGGCGGTCTCTTCGACGTCGTCCAGGGCCTCGTCGATGCACTTGCCGCCGTCGACGGCGTCGAGCACCGCGAGCTCTTCGGCGTTCGCGCGCACGCTCTCGGCGATGGCGAGCATGACGGTTTTGCGGGCCGCCGGGTCCTGATTCCACCAGGCCCCGGATCCATGCACCCGCCGGGCGACGGCCACCGCGCGGTCAACATCGCTCGCGTCGCAGGCGGCGACTTCCGCGATCAATTCGCCAGTGGCGGGGTTATGGGTCCGGAACCGCGCGCCGCTCGCCGCTGGCGTGAACTCGCCGTCGATGTAGGTGTCGGTGGGGGCGGTGAGCTCGGCGGCCTTGGCGCGCCAATAATCGTGGGCGGGTTGGTCCATTGCTGCCTCCGTCAATTCGTATGCATTCGCGTCCGGGGCCCGTCGGCGAGGCCCACGAGGACGCCGGTTCAAAGGTCCAGCACGAGGCGTTCGCTGCGCGGGCGTGAGACGCAGACGAACATCAGATCGCCGGCAGCCTTCTCGTCGTCGGTCTGGATGGCGTCGCGGTGATCCACTTCGCCCTCGATCACCGGCACGGCGCAGGTGCCGCAGATGCCGTCCTGGCAGACGGTTTCCACGGTGACACCGGCACGGTTCAGGCATTCGAGAACGCTTTCGCCGGGCTCCAGCGTGAGCTCGCGGCCGGAGCGGTGGAGCTCGATGCGGCACGGCAACTCGGCGGCCGTGTCGGCCGGTGCCGCGTCATTGCGAAACCGTTCGCTGCGCACGCTCCCGGCTGGCCAGTCCCGTGTGGTGTCGGCGACGGCGTCCAGCAGGCCACCCGGGCCGCATACGTAGAGCTGTCGACCCGGCGCGGGCGCGCCCACGAGCGTGGCCAAATCGGGGCGGCCGCACTCGTCTTCGGCGTGCAGTGTGAGCGCACCCGCCTGCAGCCGTTCTGCCAGCGTCCGTGCGAACGCGGCGCGTGTGCGGCTTCGCACCAGATAGTGCAGCTGAAATCGCCGTCCCAGGCTCGTGAGTCGCATCGCCATGGCGAACAACGGTGTGATGCCGATGCCTCCGGCAATGAGGACGTAGGCCTCGCCGCTTTCGTCGAGTGCGAAGTGGTTGCGCGGCGCACTGATCGCCAGCCGATCGCCGAGGCGCAGGCGCTCGACGATATAGGCCGAGCCGCCACGGGAGGACTCGTCCCGCAGGACACCGAGGCGATAGCGAGGCTCCCCCGGGTTCATCAGCGAGTACTGCCGGATCAGCCCACCGGGCAGGTGCACGTCCACATGGGCGCCTGCATTGGCCGGGGGCAGCGGCGCGCCATCGGCGGCGGCGAGCTCCACCGCCTTGACGCCGTCGGCGGCCGTCCACTGGTCGGCCACTACGGCGGTGATCGTCGCGTCGTCGGTCATGGGGCGACTCCCATTGGCGTCGGTCGCGGTCATGGTGTCAGCGCTGCTGGGTCTGCCAGTTCGGGTGGATCCAGGCCGGTGCCTCGGAGGCCGGCAGCGGATCGCGGCCACGGATCATGTCCGCCGCCTTCTCGGCGATCATCACCGTGGGCGCATTGGTGTTGCCGCTGACGATGGTGGGCATGATCGAGGCGTCCACTACCCGCAGGCCCTCGAGGCCGTGCACCTGTAGGCTCGGGTCCACGACCGCCTCGGGGTCGCCGTCAGGCCCCATCTTGCAGGTGCCGGCGGCGTGGTAACCGGTCTCGGTGATCCGGCGCGCCCAGGCGTCCAGGTCGGCATCCTCGTCCACGCCCGGTCCGGGCGTGATCTCCTCGCCGCGAAGGTCGTCGAAGGCGGGCTGTTCGACGATCTCACGCACGTGGTGCACGGCGGCACGCATGTCCGCGCGGTCGTGCTCGGTGGCCAGGTAGTTGAACACGATTTCCGGGCTCGCCGATGGCTCGGTGGAGCGAAGGCGAACGTGGCCCAGGCTCGTCGGGCGCATGAGGTCGATGTGCACCTGGAAACCGTGTCCGCGAACCGGGGCCATGTCGCCCTGGGCAACGGCGAGCGGCATGAACGTGAGCTGAAGGTCCGGGTGCTCCACGCCCGCGCGGGAGCGGATGAACGCACCCGCCTCGAAGTGATTGCTGCCCGCCAGGCCGCCTCGATCGGCGAACCAGCGCAGACCCACGGCGAATTTGCGCGGCGCCACCGTCCAGGGGTAAAGCGAGATGGGTTGCCGGCTTCGGTAGGCGACCAAGGTGTCCGGATGATCGCTCAGGCGTTGACCCACGCCGGGGAGCTCGTGCACGGGTGCGATGTCGTGGCGGTGGAGCTCCTCGCCCGGACCAACGCCGGAGAGCATCAGTAGCTGCGGGCTGTTGATCGCGCCCGCGGCGAGAATGACCTCGGCGTCGGCATGGGCGTGCACGCGTTGACTGCCCTTACGGTAAGCGACGCCCGTGGCGCGTTTGCCTTCGAAAAGTACCCGCTCGGTGAGTGCACCGGTGACCACCGTGAGGTTGTTGCGGGACCGGGCGGCGGCGAGGTAACCCCGTGCGGTGCTCCAGCGCCGTCCGCCCCAGGTCGTGCGGTCCACGCGGCCGAAGCCCTCCTGGCGGTAGCCGTTGACGTCATCGGTGATGCCGTAGTCCGCTTGCTCGCCGGCGGCGACGAAGGCGGCGCACAGGGGCGTCGTCGTATCGCCGGAGGTCACGCGGAGATGGCCCGCATCGCCATGGTAGGCGTCGGCGCCACGGTCGTGGCGTTCGGACCGGATGAAGTAGGGCAGCACGTGGCGATAGCCCCAGCCTTGGCAGCCGCTGGCCTCCCAGGCGTCGTAGTCGCGGGCGTGGCCACGGATGTAGACCATGCCGTTGATGGACGACGACCCCCCGAGGCCGCGGCCCCGGGGCGTGGCGATGTGGCGGCCGTCGAGGTAGGGCTCCGGCCCGGACCAGTAGTGCCAGTTGTAGCGGCGGCTACCGATGGCCTGCGCCATGCCCGAGGGCATGTGGATCGCCCAGGAGCGGTCGCGCGGGCCGGCCTCCAGCAGTAGCACGCTGGTCACGCCGTCTTCGGTGAGTCGGTTGGCGAGCACGCAGCCCGCCGAACCGGCACCGACGATGATGTAGTCGTATCGGTTCATGTCGTGGGTAGGTCCGTGCTGCGGACTACTTCTCAGCGAGATTCAGCGATTCGAGGTGCTCGATGGCCGCCTGCTCGCCGTCCGCGGTGGTCACGCCGTCGAGCCACTCCGCCACGATCTCGTCGTTCGCGGCGATCCAGTCAGCGGCCACCCGCTCGGCGGGGATGTCGTCGTAGCTGTGGTCGTAGATCCACTGGCTCTGGGTACTGACCGGCACCACCATCTGGCTGAGAAAGCGCGCCACGTTGGGACGTTCGGCCTCCAGATCGGCCCGGGCGGCGGTGTAGACCGCGCTCTTATCGCCCCACATTCCTTCCGGGTCGGCCAGATACTTCAGGTCGTAGGTGATGTTCATCCAGTGGGGCTCCCACGCCTGGAAGGCGATCCAGCGCTTCTCCTCCACGGCCTTGCCTACTTCGGCGAGCATGCCGCTGACGCTGGAGGGCAGTACACGCCAGCCGTCGAGGTCGTAAGTGTCGTCCTTGATCGCCTTCTTCATGATCTCGTTGCCGGCGTTGCCGGCCTCGATACCGTAGAGCGTGCGGCCGAACTTGTCGGCGTGCTCGGCAAGGTCGGTCAGCGAGTGCACGCCCGCCTCCCAGACATACTTCGGCACGGCGATCTTGTAGCGGGCGCCCTCGATATTGCGCGCGAGCTCGACGGCCGTGCCTTCCTCCAGCAGCGGGTCGAGCATGTGGCTCTGGGACGGACGCCAGACCGCGAGCTCAGCGTCGAGCTGGTCCATGCTGATGGACTTCAGCAGGATCGAGGTGCTCGCGTTCACGGTCTCGGTTTCGTAGCCCAGGTGTTCGAGAATCTGGGCAGCCACCTCGGTCTTCACGGTGGCTCCGGGCCACGGCGGCGTGCCGAGGCGGACCGGCTCGGCGGCGGCCGTCATCTGGCTGATGGCGATGGCAGCGACGGCTGCCAGCCAGCGCGGCCAGCGTCGGGTAGTGTCGGTATTTCGGATGGACATACGTTGTACTCCTCCAGGGTTGGGTTGCGCGCGTCGTCTCGCGCGTGCGGGTAGTCGGGACGGGCGTCAGAAGCCGCAGACGCCGCCCCCGTCGACGGCGAGCATCGCGCCGTTCGTGAATGCCGCCTCCTTGCTGGCTAGATAGAGGATCGCCTCGGCCACCTCCCGGGGCTCGGCCATGCGGCCGAGTGGCGCACGGGCGTTCGCCCGGCGCAGGTAGGCGTCGGAGTCGTCCGCCGCTTCGGCGGCCCGGGCGATCATGCCCGTGTTGACGTTGCCCGGGCAGACGCAGTTGACGCGGACATCCGGCGCGAGCTCCAGCGCAAGGGTGCGTGTCAGGTTCACCACGGCACCCTTGGCCGCGGAGTAGGCTGCGCCCAGCGGGTAGCCGATAAGGCCGGCGTCGGAGGCGACGTTGACAGCGTTGCCTTTGCTCGCCCGCAGGGCGGGTAGAGCAGCCTGAATCGCGAAGAAGGTTCCGCCCGCGTTGACACCCATGTGGCGGTCCCAGTGGTCCTGGGTGGTCTCGGCGACGGGCACCTCCTCGAATACGCCGGCGGCGTTGACGAGGACGTCCAGTCCGCCGAGGGCGGTGAGCGCCTGCTTCACGACCCGGGCGCACTCGGTCTGCGTGCCCACTGGGCCGATGGCGGGAACCAGACCGCCGCGCTCCAGCTCGGCGGACAGGCCCTCGAAACGTTCCTGGCTGCGGGCGCCGACGGCGATACGGGCGCCTTCCTCGGCGAATCGCGCCACGGTGGCGGCGCCAATACCGCCCGTGCCGCCGATGACGAGCACACGCTGGCCGGCAAAGCGCATGGCTGAGCCTCCGTTGCCGGGGGCGGGCGTCAGGCGCCCGCGTTCCCGTGAATGTGGCCGTGCACGAGTGTGTGGAAGTGGTGAACCAGGTGCTCGCTCTCGTTACTACGCTGAGCGTCGATCATGTAACGGCCCTGATCGAAGCCGCGGGAGCGAACGCCCTTCTGAACCGCGATGTTGAGGTCGATGTCTTCGGGGCCGAGCTTTTCGTTCATCCACTCCATGCACGCCTGCGTGACCTCCGGCAGCGTCTCGTGAGCGCTGTAGTAGCCGAAGCGCAGCAGGCTCTTCTCCGGGCCCAGGGGGATCATCAGGAACGTTCCCAGGCACTCGGAAAAGGGGAAGGTGTAGAAGGTGTTGTGGGGCCACAGGCCGATGTTGAAGAAGCAGTCGTCCTTCCGTGGCGCGCGGTGCAGGGGCGCGCCGTAGGCCTCGGTGGCGTGCTGATTCGCCGGGCCGATGTAGGTCCACCAGTGGTCGTACTGACGCAGCGTGTAGCCGTCGAAGTCGATCAGGTCGGCGAGGTCGACGTGGTGCGGTCCGGAGAGGCGAAAGTGGTACCCCTCGATGGAGTTGTCCATGATGACCTTCCAGTTGGCGGGCACCACGAAGTCCTTCTCCCCGACCAGGCGCATGCTGTCGAGCTGCGGGAATACACGCCGCATTTCTGCATCAGCCCCGGGGAAGAGCTCCTGCATCGAGGGCGCGTTGGGGTCCAGGTTGAAGTAGTAGAAGCCGCCGAACTTTTCCACCCGCACTTGCGGGATGGACCAGTTGGACTTGTCGAAGTCCTTCAACCGATCGCTGCGCGGTGCGGAGCGCAGGGCGCCATCGTGGCCGTAGCACCAGGAGTGGTACGGGCAGCGGAAGACGCCCTTCTGTACGCCGCGGTCCTCCTCCACCAGCCGCGTGCCGCGGTGCTGGCAGACGTTGTGGAACGCGTGGACCCGGCCGTCGCGGCCTCGGGTGGCGACGATGCTCTGATCGAAGATGTCGCGCACGATGAACGCGCCGGGCTCGCCGAGTTCGCTCGTGTGGCCGATGAGATGCCACGCGCTCATGAATATGCGCTCCTGCTCCAGGCGGAAGAGCTCGTCGTCGTAGAAGTAACGGGCTGGCAGGGTGAGCGCGGTTTCGGGGTCGGCGCTCGCCCAGTCGCTGGCTGTCACCATCGATTCTCTCCGTTGCTTGTCCGAGGACAGGGACTGCCCTGTGGCGTTGACGGTGGGAATGCTAGCGACAGTCAGCTCGCATTGATTGACGAAAAAGCACGTGTTTTGTCGTTCTGATTTGATAATTAACGACAATTTTTGTCGTTGAATGCAAGGTTATGAGCGACAAATGGGGTTTCGTCTCCCCGACAAACTTGAGAAAAAACGTCAACCCAGCATTGTGCTGCGGGGGGAGAACGATGAAACCGACGCGGCCGGTGGCGCCGTGATGTCAGTCAGCGGGAATGTAGTTGTCGCGGCAATAGAGCTCGCGGAAGCCGGCACGCGGGAGGTTGTGGTAGGAGTGCTGCGGGTCGCCCGGCACTGCCTCGCCGGTCGTGGCGTAGAGAGTGCGGCAGCCCAGTGCACGGGCTTGATCGATGCGCGTGGCCAGCAACGCGCTCTGGCTGCCATGACCCCGGTATTCAGGGCGAGTAGCGGCCCAGTCGCACCAACCCACTTCGCCGTCGACGAACAGAGCGCCTGTGCCCACGGGCTCGTCACCGGCGAAGCCGAGAAAGATGTGCCACCCAGGCCGCCCGACGAGCTGCGCCAGCAGCTCGCCACCGGTCGGCGTGAGATCGAAGCCGCTGGCGGCGATGCGCCCGAAGGCCGCGGCCGTCTCGGCGGTAGCCTCGGCGATGTGCAGGTCCGTTCTCGCGTTCCACGAGGTGTCGGTATCGCGGATGAACTTCACCCAGCGTCGGTGAGGCTTCATGCCTGTCTGCGCCAGCCAGTCCACGATCTCCGGCGGTTGCGCGGCCTCGTGCAGGTGCAGGAAGAAACGGCCGGCGCCTGCATCCGCGTACAGGCGGCGGATGGCGGCGATGGTATCCGGCGTGGCCGGGGTTTCCAGGCCCAGGCCGAGTGTGCGGTTGAGCAGAATGCTCGGGTCGCCGGCAGCGATGGAGACGAAGGCGCCGTCCACCACCGCCTGCTTCAGCCCCAGAGAGTGCGTCAACGACTCTGAAGCGGCGCCGTGCAGCGCCTCCATGGCGGCCCGCTCCATACGCTCCGCGCTCAGGTGACTCCTGGAGACTTTGGTACGGGATCCACGGGCCATGGCACCCACCTGCTATCGACGCGCATGCTGGTCTTTCAATCAAAGAACCGTGTGCGGCGGCGGTCAAGTTCGGATAGTACCGGGGCGTGGCGAGGGACGAGTGCTCGGGCGCGACAAGCGTAGCAGCGTGATCACATGGCGCTGGAGATGATGGCTTCCGCATAGAGGCCATTGGTGGTGGCACTGGCACGTGTGTCACCGGCGCTCGTCCGACGACCATGCGCGTGGATCAACCGATACTCCGGCGGTGACGGAGAAGCGGGTGAATGCCGATTATCGGGATGTTCGCGGGTCACTCCTCCCTGGCTGGATGGATTCGAGTCGCTCGGTGAACCCGGGACTCCGGTAACGCAGCGATTCGGCTTGCATGTGGAGCGCGGGGCACACCGTGTCGGTGCCCCGGCGTCGGCGCGTGTGCCTGGCGATCATCCGATGCTAGTACGCATTTGTAACCATTTCACTTCCAATTAGCGATTGTTATCAATATAGTTCCGCGAATAATTTCACTCTGCTGCGCAAGCGGTGCATCAGACAGAAGAAAACGGACAGGGAGGTTGCATGCCCGCCATCCACGCTATCGATCTGGCCGCGCGGCGCTCGCGCACGGCCCTGTGGGCCGCGCTGACGCTGACGGCGGCTGTGCTGCTGCTCGCGTCGACCGCGGCGGTGGCGCGATCGGGGCCGACCGTCATCCACGTGGATGCCAGCGCCAGTGGCGTGAACGACGGTTCCAGCTGGTCCGACGCTTACACCGCCCTGCAGGACGCCTTCGACGAGGTCAATGCCAGTCCCGGCACGGATTAACAGATCTGGATCGCCTCGGGTGTGTACTACCCGGACGAGGGGGGCTGGCACACCGACAATGACCGGACGGAGAGTTTCACGCTCAGGCGTGACGGTGTCGAGATCCATGGCGGGTTCGCGGGGGGCGAGAGCGCGCTCGCGGAGCGCGATATCAGCGGCAATGCGCCGGTGGTGCTTTCCGGCGATATCGATCACGACAATGGCGGGGCCGATGTAACCAACGCCGATGGCGTTACCGAGACCGCGGCGGGTGTCCAAGGCAACAACAGTTACAACGTCCTCCATTTTTACGGCAGCGGCAGTGCCAACATTACCGCCGCCACGGGTCTCGACGGCGTCACCGTCACGGCCGGCAATGCCGATGGCCCCGCCCCGTATCACGCAGGCGGTGGTCTGAAGTGCAGTGGCGCCCATAGTGGCGACAATGTCTGCAGCCCGACGGTCACGAATGCCACCTTCGCCGGTAACAGTGCTGGCGATATTGGCGGAGCGATCTACAACGCCGGCCAAAGAGGCGGCACCAGCAGCCCGACGATCACCAACGCCGCCTTCGCCGGCAACCGTGCCGGCATCAGCGGCGGGGCGATCTACAATAATGGCAATGGTGGCACCAGCAGCAATGGCAATGGTGGCACCAGCAGCAATGGCAATGGTGGCACCAGCAGCCCGATGATCATCAACGCCGTTTTCTTCGACAACCGGGCCGACGACGGCGGGGCGATCTACAATTCCGGCCGCGCCGGCGGCACCAGCAGCCCGACGATCACCAACGCGACTTTCTTGGAGAATAGGGCCGATAATGGGGGTGCGGCTATCTCGAACAATGGCGGTGCCGGCACTAGCCGCCCACTCATCTCCAACGCCATCTTGTACGACTTTACCGCGGCAGCGGATGTCGCTGGGGGTGAGCTCGGGGGCGATGCCGAGATCTACAATAGTGGTGACGCGTCGCCGACATTGGACCACGCCCTGGTCGTAGGAGGCTGCCCGACGGGGGCGTTGTGCACGGCCGTGAGCGATCTCGTGATCGGTTACGATGGTCGATTCATCGATATTTTGAACCCGGCTGGCCCCGACGGGCGGTTTGCCACCGGTGACGACGGTCTGCGATTGGGTCTCGCCAGCGCGGCGCGGGACCGGGGCGACGACGCGCTGCCGGGCGATAGTGCGGATCTGGACGGAGACGGTAATACCACCGAGGCGTTACCTCTCGACATCGTCGGGGGCGACCGCATTCAGGGTGCTCACGTGGACCTGGGCGCCTACGAGGCCGGTGCCGCCTACACCATCGGCGGCACCATTGCCGGGCTGGCAGGCGGCAATAGCCTCACGTTACGAAACAACGGTGGCGATGATCTCAAGGTCACTGCCAATGGCTCATTCGCGTTCGCGGCGCGGGTGCTCGACGGGGACAGCTATGAGGTGACCGCGGCCACGCAACCCACGGGTCCGATCCAGACCTGCACCGTCGCCAACGGTTCCGGCACTGTCAGCGGTACCAACGTCACGACTGTCGAGGTCACCTGCCAGACCGACACGCATACCGACACGCATACCATTGGCGGCGAGGTCTCGGGGCTCGATGCCGGGAAGAGCGTCGTTCTGGCGGAGGCCGACAGCGGTCAGACCGTGACGGTTTCGGCGGACGGCAGCTTCACGTTCCCCTGGGGGGTCGCCGACGGCTCGGGCTATACCGTTACTGTCTCGGACCAGCCCGCCGGCCAGGCCTGCGCCGTTTCCGACGGCAGTGGCACGGTCAGCGGTGGCGACGTTTCCGATATCCAGGTCGCGTGTGCAGTGGGCACCCACCTGGTCATGGTGACATTCAAGGGGGACGGTAAGGTCGAGCCACACTACCGCACGGTTACCCATGGCGAGACGGCGGCGTTCACGGTCACGCCTGCGGAAGGCCACCGTGCGACGGTTGCCGGCGACTGCCCCGCGGGCAGGCTCGCGGGCACCGCCTACACGACCGGTGCGATCACCGACGCCTGTACGGTCAACGTGACCTTCGAGCGGATACCGCCGACGCTCGCGCTAACCGGCGGCAACGGCCAGGCGGTGGCCGTTGGCAAGTAAGCGTCCGCTGACGACCGTCTTGCGCGAGAGCGGGGTGATGGTTACGTGTTGATCTCGTCGGTGAACTCGCCGT
>NZ_JBNAZM010000077.1:0-12332 GCF_051195215.1 Arhodomonas sp. AD133
CGCATGCATCACCTCGCGACCCATCCATAATGCATATCGTGACGGGTCTATGCAATCGTCGGGGACCCGACAGCTAGCAGCTACACTTGGTCAGCCTCACCGTGACGTTACTGTCGTATCAGAGAAACGGCCCCGGAATGGCGACTTGGGACCGAAAACGACCCAAGGCGGACCCACGTACAGCTAAACCGTGGTCTGTCCCAGTTTCACACGAGTTGTCACCTGCCAGCTGGTGGTGCGGGAGCCAGCGCCGGCGAGCTGCGGTACCGGATCGCTGCCGTCCACGGCAACTAGCCGGCCATGGACGACTTCGTGCGTGTGAATGCCGGATACCATGTCGCCGGCGCAGTCCTTTTTCGGCGCAGAGCGCCGCGTTCGCCGCTGCGGCATGAGGACGGGTTACAAGCGTCGCCCCGACTGCACGCCGGCCTCGCCCGCAGGCACCTGGCGCGCGAGCCAATCCCGCAGGGCCCGCCGCAGCGGCAGGGGGCCGACTGCCTCCAGCCTGTGCGATTCCAGAGCGTTGCCTAGCGGCAGGTCGCCGCGCCAGATATGCACCAGGTCGCGGAGCCGCACCGAGAGATACAGGTCCACGTCGAACCCCGGTTCCTGGAGGCATAGCTGAACGTCGCCGGGATCATTGACGAACCACCACCGGCGTCTGCTCGAAGGCTGATCGACGAAGTCGAGCTGGACCACCGTACGCCGGTCACCGAAGGCATCGGTTCGCACATCACGCTCCATCGCCCAAAGCAGCAGTTCGATGTCGACCTCGCCTTCGGCCAGCTGACGGCGGCTCCAACGCTGCCCCCAAGCCCCCAGGGCATCGACAATGGGTAGGAACTCGCGTCCGGCGCTCGTCAGATGGTACGTCCAGCCGCGCCCGGCGGCATTTGGTCTGCGCTCGATGATGCCCTCGCTCTCTAGCGCCTGCAGGCGCCGCGACAGCATGGACCGTGACATCAGGGGCACACCGCGGTCCAGCTCGGAGAAGCGCGTGACGCCCGACCCCAGCTCGCGCAGGATGAGGGGCGTCCATCGCTCACAAAAGACCTGCGCCGCCTTGGCGACCGGACAGAACTGGGCGTAGCGCTTCATGATCGATCGCTCCCGGCTGCCAGCGCAGCCGCGCGCCGTCGAATAGGTAAGTTAGTCCTATTTTAGAACTAGCGAACGCATCCCGCGTGTGGCCAGACTGTTCCGCCTGTACCCCGAAGCTCCCCTCGAGGGACGGAGGTGAAGCCATGAGCGAGAAATGCTTCATCCGGTTGAAGGACGTGCTGCAATCGTTGGTAGCCGATCCAGCTACCGCAAACGACCCGATAAAGCGCACCTTCCTGTGCGACGGCAGCCATGTTTCGGCGAACCTCACCGTTCTCGAAGACACCGGCGATGCGATTCACACGCAGCCGTGGCACGACGAACTGGTGCTCATCCTCGAGGGCGAATGCGCTTTTCGCGTCGGGGACGAGACCCGGCGCGTCACGGCGGGCGATCTGATCTTCATTCCGCGTGACACGGTCCATGGTCCGATCATCGACAGCGGCCGGGTGTCGGCGTTGTCGATCTTCGCGCCCTACTTCGATCGCGCCAGGAACAATATAGCCTGGTCGAGGGACGGCTTCGTCGTGAACTGAGCCGGGCTTGCCAAGCCGGGATCCGCTCCGTCCTTACGCCGATTCGGCTCCCAAGCGACACCATCAAGGTATCGACCGAAGCGGTAAGGAGCGCGTCATTACCCTTCGGATTCTGACTGCGACGACGCTCGCGCCGTCTACAACGCCGCGCACGACCGCAGACCGCACGCCGTCATCCGGTGCGTGGATGTTGCCGAGATGATGGCCGCGGTCGCCACGGGTCACGACGGTGGTCTCGACCCGGCAATTCGTGGCGGGGGCCACAGCGTTACCGAATTCGGCACGGTGGACGATGGGCTCGTCATTGACCTGTCGAAAGTGGAGAGCGTGTGGGTCGGTCCGGTCAAGAAGCTCGCCCGGCTTGGGACGGCGCGCCGTTAGGTGACATCGACCACGAAGGCGGAGAAGGGGCCAGACCTCTTTTTGAACAGTACCGGCTTTCCCGAAGACCCGTTGGTTTGAGTCAGGCCCCACCATGAGGCGCCGGGGTGCTCACGGTAGCGGGGGGCCACCCGAAAAACTTATCGAGGCCACGCCGGGGATACTGCTCGACCAGGGCATCGATCACCGCACGGTCACGTTCGTCCACAAGCGTGGGCATTCGGTAGCAGGTCTCCCGAGTCAGCCGGACACAGCGGCAGTCGCGTCGGACCGAGAGGCGATGTTCGCGCTGCATGAACGCCACCGCGTCGCGCTTATCGGATAGCCTCAGAGCATTCGGTTGATCAAATCCTTCATCGCCGTGTTCTCAAGCGAGCGATCGGCGTACATCTGCTTCAGCCGCCGGTTCTCCTCCTCGAGCTCCTTGATCCGCTTGATATCCGAGGCCTCCATCCCGCCGTAGCGCGACTCCCAATTGTAGTAGGTGGCCTGACCGATGCCGTGCTTACGGCAAACGCCCTTCACCGCCATGCCGGCATCGGCTTTCTTGAGGACCGCTACGATCTCGCTCTCGCCGAAACACGGCTCTCTCAAGTCACAACCTCCTGGCTCCGGGGACGGCTCCGTCGCAATACCGGCTTGCTGACTGCCGAGCGCTCCGACTATCGGGGAGCACACCACCCGCGCCGTCTTCGACTTGACGAGTCTTGGCGAGCATGCGTAATTTTACGCGTGTAAAATTTAGTAATGCCACCGGACGCGCTTCACCCGGACTCGGCGCAGAACGGGATCCGGGTGCGCTTCCGGCAGAAACGGAGGAGGAGGAGCGATGCGACTAAAAGACAAGGTCGCCCTCGTGACGGGTGGGGCACAGGGGATTGGGTTGGCCATCGCGCGTGGCTATGCCGAAGAGGGCGCGCGGGTGGTTATCGGGGACGTGAACGGTGATCTCGCGGAGCAGGCGGCTTGGGCGCTGGGTACGGAGCACCTGGGGGTTCGACTGGACGTCACCGACCAGGAGTCCATTGAGCGGGTCGTCGAGGAGACAGCCACGTCGATGGGTCGCATCGATGTGCTCGTGAACAACGCTGCCGTCTTCGACATGGGCCCGATCGAGGAGGTCACCCGCGAGGGCTTTCGCAAGCAATTCGCCGTCAACGTCGAGGGCCTGTATTTCACTCTGCAGGCAGTGGCCAAACGAATGATCGCGGACGGCAAAGGCGGGCGCATCATCAACATGTCGAGTCAGGCTGGCCGTCGCGGCGAAGCCCTGGTCTCGGTGTACTGCGCCACCAAGGCCGCGGTCATCAGCATCACTCAGTCCGCGGGGCTCGCGTTCGCGAGGCAGGGCGTCAACGTGAACGCCATCGCCCCGGGCGTCGTGGACACCCCGATGTGGGAGCACGTTGACGCCCTTTTCGCCAAGTACGAGAGGCGGCCGATCGGCGAGAAGAAGCGCTTGGTTGCGGAAGCTGTGCCCTACGGCCGCATGGGGCGTCCCGAGGATTACGTGGGGCCGGCGGTGTTCCTTGGCTCGGACGAAGCCGAGTACGTGGTCGCCCAGACGCTGAACGTCGACGGCGGCAACTGGATGAGCTGACGTGGAAGCGGACGAGATGGCAAGGGACGGCGCCCCCCGCCTGCTCACCGCCGGCGAGCTGCTGGTCGAGTTCGTGGCCGGCGATCGCGGTACGCACCACCGCCGGGTGGCCCCCTATCTGGGGCCGTATCCGAGCGGTGCACCGGCGATCTTCATCGATCAGGCAGCGCGTGTCGGTGCGGATGCGGCCATCATTGGTTCGGTAGGGGGGGACGCCTTTGGCCGCGTCATCCTCGACCGACTAGCTGCCGATGGCGTTGACTGCAGCCTGGTGGAGCACTGCCCGAGCGAAACCACCGGCGTCGCGTTCGTGGCCTACAACAACGACGGCTCTCGTGAATTCATCTTCCACTTCCCGCGCAGCGCGGCGACGGCGTTCTCGGCATCGCCGCGAGTCCATGCGGCCATAGCCGACCACGTTCCCGACTACTTCCACGTCTCGGGCTCGATCCTGGGCGTCGAGGGCGTCGCCGACCAGGTGATGGCCATTGTCCGCGCGGTCGTCGCCGCCGGCGGCGCCATATCCCTGGATCCGAACGTGCGCCCGGAGCTCCTGCGCTCGCTGGAAAGCCGGCGACGCTTCGAAGAGCTGCTCGCGCTTGCGCGGGTGCTATTTCCCAGCGAAGAGGACATCGCAGCGCTGCGTCCGGGGATGCCCATGGAGGAGGCAATCGAGGCATTCATTGCCGCCGGCGTTGAGGCCGTGGTCCTCACCCGCGGCGACGCCGGTTGCCTCTACCGTGACGTCGCGCAGCGGCACGAGCTGCCCGCCTTCGATGTCGACTGCATCGATCCGACCGGCGCGGGCGACTGCTTCAGCGCCACGTTCCTGACCCTGTTCGCGCAGGGTTGGCCCGCTGAACGGGCCCTGCGCTATGCGAATGCTGCCGGTGCCAACGCCGTGACGATCTCGGGGCCGATGGAAGGCAATTCGTCGTTGACGGGCCTAGAGCAACGACTCAATCAGCAGGAGCCATCATGAACGATTTCAAGCGATTGGGCGAACTCCTCGGCGCGAATACCGCCGGGCTGAGGGGCGTGCCGTCCTATTGCACCTCCAACCCTTACGCGCTGCGCTCGGTCTTCGAGCTGGCGCGTACCGGGCAGGGCCCGATCCTGGTAGAGGCGACGTGCAACCAGGTCAACCAGTACGGCGGGTACACCGGGCTGACCCCGGAAGAATTTCGCGACTACGTCCGGGAGCTGGCCGTCGACTGCCGCCTGGACCCGGCCCGTCTGGTACTCGGCGGCGACCACCTCGGCCCCAATCCATGGAAAGACCGGCCGGCAGACGAGGCGTTGCAAGAGGCACGGACACTGGTCGCAGGGTTCGCTGCCGCCGGGTATCGAAAGATTCATTTGGACGCGAGCATGCCCTGCGCCGACGACACCGACGGCATATCCGACGAGACCATCGCGGAGCGTGCGGCCGTGCTCTGCGAATCTGCAGAAGCGGCGGTCTCGGGGGAGCCGCCGGCGTATGTGATCGGCACGGAGGTGCCCGCGCCCGGCGGAGTGACGGACACGGGTCACGACGCCCTCGAGGTTACCCGCAGGGCGGACGTGGCGCGGACGTTGGAGACCCATCGGCAGGCGTTCGAGGTTCGAGGCCTGACCAGGGCCTGGGAGCGGGTCGCTGCGATCGTGGTGCAGCCGGGGGTGGAGTTCACCAACCGCTCGGTGATCGACTTTGACCCGAGCGGGGCGCGGGACCTTGCCGCTGCGCTGGCGGGGCACGACGGTCTCGTCTACGAGGCGCATTCCACGGATTACCAGTCCGGGCAGGCGCTGCGGGATCTGGTGGACCATGGTTTCTCGTTCCTCAAGGTGGGTCCGGCGCTGACGTTCGCCTTCCGAGAGGCTGTAGTGGCCCTGAGCCACATGGAAGCCCACCTCGTTGCCCCCGGTGCTGCCTCGCGCGCCATCGACGCCGTGCTCGCCGAGATGGAAGCCGAGCCGCGTTACTGGCAGGGCCACTATACCGATCCGGCCGAAGCCGACTACGAGAAACTATTCAGCTACAGCGACCGCATTCGCTACTACTGGGGGCGTGAACCGGTGCGCGACGCGCTGGCCGCGCTATTCCACAACGTCGAGGCGGCGCGTCACCGGCCTCCCCTGCTTCGCCAGTACGTGCCGGACCTGGACCCCACCGAACTCGCCGAAGCGAACGGGTCGCTGGCCGAGGCCGTGATCCGGGCCAGAGTCGAGACCGTTATGCACAAGTACGAAGCGGCCTGCGCCTGAACAGGCAGCGCGGTCGACGACGACCGCAACCAGAGTTGCGCACTGCGTGTGGACGGAGGTGAATCCGTGCGCACGGGTGCCAACGGTGGCGGCGGCATTCCGCCCCGCCCCAATGAGAAGGAGGAGACAGAGATGAGAAAGACTCCGACCGCACTGGCGAGTGCCGCGGTGCTCGCGCTCGGCGCCGGCGGGCTGACCCAGTCCGACGCCCGGGCCGCCGAGGTAACGATCGCCACCGTGAACAACTCCGACATGATCGTCATGCAGCGCTTGAGCGACCGCTGGGAGGAGCAGACGGGTCACACGCTGGATTGGGTGGTGCTCGAGGAGAACACCTTGCGTCAGCGTGTGACGACGGATATCGCCGCCGGTGGCGGTCAATTCGACATCATGACCATCGGCACCTACGAGGTTCCCATTTGGGGCGAGCGCGACTGGCTCGTACCGCTCGACGACTTCGACGAGAGCTACGACTACAACGACTTGGTCGATACGGTGCGTAATGGTCTGTCGGTCGACGGCACGATGATGGCCGCCCCCTTCTACGCCGAGAGCTCGTTCACCTTCTACCGTACGGATCTGTTCGAGGAGGCCGGGCTGACGATGCCCGATCAACCCACCTATGAACAGATCTACGAGTTCGCGAAGCAGCTCCACGCCCCGAAGAACGACGTCTATGGCATCTGTCTGCGCGGCAAACCGGGTTGGGGCGAGAACATGGCCTACGTCAGCACGTTGGTGAACACCTACGGTGGCCGCTGGTTCGACATGGACTGGGAGCCGCAGCTGACCAGCGAATCGTGGAAGGCGGCCATCAACTTCTACGTCGACCTGCTCGGCAACTACGGCCCGCCTGGCGCGGCCAGCAACGGCCACAACGAGAACCGTGCCCTGTTCGCCACCGGCAAGTGCGCCATGTGGGTGGACGCGACTTCGGCGGCGGGATTCATCTACAACCCGGACGAGAGCCAGGTCGCCGACGTGACCGGCTTCGCGCAGGCGCCGGTTGAGGGCACGGAGAAGGGCTCCGCCTGGTCGTGGTCCTGGGCGCTGGGCGTTCCGTCCTCCAGCAAGAACCAGCAGGCCGCCAAGTCCTTCATCCAGTGGGCCACGTCGAAGGAATACATCGAGCTCGTCGGCGAGACTGAAGGCTGGGTATCCGCCCCCCCGGGCACTCGCGAGTCCACTTACGAGCGTGAGGCCTACCAGGAAGCCGCGCCCTTCGCGGATTTCGTGATTGAGGCGATCCGCAACGCCGACCCCACCGATGCCACGGCGCAACCGGTGCCCTACACCGGTGTGCAGTTCGTCGCCATCCCGGAGTTCCAGGGGATCGGCACCGTCGTGGGTCAGCAGATCTCGGCGGCCCTGTCCGGTGCCATCAGCGCCGAGCAGGCGCTGGAGAACGCGCAGCGCTCGACCAGGCGCAGCATGCAGCGCGCGGGCTACTACGACTGAGGCGCTCCACGGCGGCCGCCGGTTGACCCGCGGCCGCCCCTTCCGTGCCAACGAACGAACACCGAAGGACCCCACCGATGGCTATATCGCGAGAACGCCTTGTGGGCGTTGCGGCCACCTCGCCGTCCGTATTACTGCTTTTTCTGTGGATGGCGGTGCCGCTTGGAATGACCATCTGGTTCTCGCTGCAGCGCTACCTGCTGCTGCAACCGGGCGCCAACACGTTCATCGGCCTCGAGAACTACACGTTCTTTCTCCAGGATCCGGCCTTCCTGACCTCGCTGACGAACACGCTGGCACTGGTGGGCTCGGTCCTGGTGATAACCGTGGCGGGCGGCATTGCCATGGCACTACTGCTCAACCAACCGTTCTTCGGCCAGGGCGTGGCCCGGATACTGGCCATCTCGCCGTTCTTCGTCATGCCCACGGTGAGTGCCCTGATCTGGAAGAACCTGCTGATGGACCCGACGTCGGGGTTCATCACCTGGGCCATGAGCTCGGTGGGACTCGATCCGATCGTCTGGTTCACCGACTGGCCCATGCTCTCGGTTATCCTCATCGTCGCCTGGCGCTGGCTGCCTTTCGCGACGCTCATTCTCCTGACCGCCCTCCAGTCCCTCGACGAGGAGCAGCGCGAGGCCGCGGAGATGGATGGCGCCGGCGCGCTTGCGTCTTTCCTGTACATCGTCCTGCCGCACCTCGCCCGTGCGATCACCGTGGTGGTGCTGATCGAGACGATCTTCCTGCTCGTGATCTTCGCGGAGATCTTCGTGACCACCAATGGCGGGCCGGGGCTGCAAACCACGAATCTCGCCTTCCTGATCTACGCTCAGGCACTGCTTCAATTCGACGTGGGTGGAGCCTCCGCCGGCGGCGTGGTGGCGGTGATCCTGGCCAACATCGTGGCGTTCTTTCTGGTGCGCCTGATCGGCAAGAACCTGGACGGGGAATAGCGAGCCATGGGGAATCAGGACCGTTGGAAGCGGGTGCTCTGGGGCACGGTGGCCTGGGTCTGCGCGCTGATCATGTTCTTTCCGATCTATTGGATGATCATCACCAGCTTCAAGACCGAGGGGGCGGCGGTGAGCACGCCGCCGACCTTCCTGCCGGTAGAGCCCACGCTGCAGAACTATCAGGCCGTGCAGGCCCGCAGCGACTACTTCCACTTCGCGTGGAACTCCATCGTCGTCGCCTTCGGCTCGACCGCTCTCGGCTTGCTAGTGGCGGTGCCGGCGGCATGGGCGATGGCCTTCATACCCAGCAAACGCACCAAACCGACACTGCTGTGGATGCTCTCCACGAAGATGCTGCCGCCGGTGGGCGTGCTGGTGCCGATCTACCTCCTGTTCCGGGACTGGGGCCTGCTGGACTCGCGCTTCGGGCTGACCATGGTGCTCATGCTCGTGAATCTGCCCATCGTTGTGTGGATGCTCTACACGTACTTCCGCGAGATCCCGAAGGACATTCTCGAGTCAGCCCGGATGGAGGGTGCCGGACTGTGGCAGGAGCTCATCTACATCCTGCTGCCGATCTCGCTGGGCGGCATCGCCTCGACGGTGCTGTTGACGGTGATTCTGGCGTGGAACGAGTCGTTCTGGACGCTGAACCTGACCGCCTCGGACGCCGCGCCCCTGACCGCCTTCATCGCCTCGTACTCGAGTCCGGAGGGGCTGTTCTGGGCAAAGCTTTCGGCGGCTTCGACGTTGGCCATTGCGCCGATCCTGATTCTGGGCTGGTTCAGCCAGAAGCAGTTGGTGCGCGGCCTCACCTTCGGCGCTGTGAAATAGTCGGTCACGGGGCGCCATTACGGAACAACAGGACCGCGGGCGCGGCGCTGCCGGTGCGGGTCCTCAATAGAACGCAAGAGGAGAGACGTCGTGGGCAATATCACCCTCAAGGGCGTTTGCAAGCGCTTCGGCGAAGCGCACGTCATCCGGGACGTGGACCTGAGCATCAAGGACCGGGAGTTCGTGGTGCTCGTCGGCCCCTCGGGCTCCGGGAAGTCCACGCTGCTACGGCTCGTGGCGGGGCTGGAGACAGTCAGCGAGGGTACTATCGAGATCGACGGGCAAGACGTCACCCATCTCCGGCCGTCCCAACGCGGACTGGCCATGGTGTTCCAGAGCTACGCGCTCTACCCGCACATGAGCGTGCGTAACAACATCGCCTTTGGCCTGAAAATGGCCAAGACGCCGAAGGACGAGATCGACCGTAAAGTCAACGACGCGGCCCAGACTCTCCAGCTCGAGGCGTACCTCGACCGCAAACCCCGGGCCCTGTCCGGTGGCCAGCGTCAGCGGGTGGCCATCGGCCGCGCCATCGTCCGCGACCCGACGGCGTTTCTCTTTGACGAACCGCTGTCGAACCTGGATGCGGCGCTGCGCGTGCAGATGCGCCTGGACATAGCCCGGCTGCGCCAGAGCCTGCAGGCGACGATGACTTACGTAACTCACGACCAGGTGGAGGCCATGACACTGGCCGACAAGATCGTGGTGTTGCGGGACGGCGTCGTGGAGCAGGTCGGATCGCCACTCGATCTCTACCACCATCCGGTGAATCAGTTCGTCGCCGGCTTTATTGGCTCGCCCACCATGAATTTCATGGAGGCAGAGGTAGCGGATATCGGCGAGGCGGGCGTCACGGTGACGCTGGGTGGGCAGACCTCCGTGACAGTGCCAGTGCGCGGCGATAGTGTGTCCCCTGGCGAATCCGTCATTCTTGGTGTGCGCCCGAAGCACTCCTCGGTAGTGGAACGGGGCGATGCCTGTCTCTCCGGGGAGGTCAAGGTCATCGAGCGCCTCGGCGGTACCACCCATGTCTACGTCCAGCTTATGGACGGAACCATGCTCACCGTGGAGGCTGACGGCGACATACGCGTCCAGGTCGGGGACAGCGTGGTAGTCGGTCTCCGGGGGGGCTGCTGTCATCTCTTTGGGAAGGACGAACGAGCATTGCCGTTCATTCACCGTCACGCACTCGCGGATGTGGCGCAGTGAACGTTAGGCGCAACCATGGACGCTGCTGGGTCGCCATGGCGTTGTTGTTGACAAGGAAACAGTGGTTCATCAGGTTATGCGCCGGACTCGGGGCGGAATCGGGCGAACAACGGTGCCATGGTTGCTGACCCGTGAGTCGCGTGTTCATCAAGGTGCGTATAGCGTCGATCGTGCCTTCCCTGAGGCACACACGTTAACCAGGGCCCGGATTTGGCCTTGGAGGCCGCCGGGCGGAACCCCACGGTATACTGTGTTCCTGCTTGCGTGCCCGAACAGGCCAACAGGCTGCGCACCGACGGTTATTGTATTCCCCGGTCATCCTGAGTCTGGAATAGGACCAGAACCGCATGAACAAGCGCGTCACCACGATGGAGGAATTCGCAGCGGTAGCGGGCATTTCCCGACCGACGGCCTCGAAGTACTTCAATGACCCGGAAAGCGTGAGGCCGTCCACCCGCCAGCGCATCGAGCAGGCGCTCAGCCACTATGACTACCGGCCGAATTTCCTTGCCGCCAACCTCAACCGGAAGTCGGCCCGCATCCTCGGCGTGCTGATGCCGCACATCAGCGACCCCTACTACACGGACCTCGTGCGCACCATCGAAGCGGATGCGCTTGCCGAAGGCTATTTCACCATTGCGCTGAGCTCTCACGGCGATCCCGCGCACGAGGCCTATGCCATTGACTGCTTGCTGGCCATGAACGTGGCCGGCGTGGTGGCGGCGCCCCTGGGGTTCGCCTCCGACCTCGACGCCTTCGACCGCTTGCGCGAGACAGTGCCCGTCGTCCTGCTCGACTCACGGGTGGACGTGGATGAGACGTTCATCGGCACCGACAATCGCAGCGGCATCGGCCAAGTAGTGGAGTACCTGGTAGAGACCGGGGACACGCCAGTCTATTTCGATATGCCCCATGTCAACGCCAACAGCCTGGAGCGTCGGGAAGCGTACTTGGAGGCCATGGAGCAAGCCGGGTTGGAGCCGCGGTTCGTCGCGGATGGCAACAACTACATCGGGTGGGACTTCGAGCGCGTCGCCTACGAGCAGGCCACGACGCTCATTGAATCCGGCACCATTCGCAGCGGTGCTGTGGTCTGCGCCAACGATCGCAGTGCCTTCGGCCTGCTGGCCGCCGCTTACCGTCTCGGGCTGCCAGTGGGACGCAGTCGGGAAAGCGTTCTACGCGTCGCAGGCCACGACAATCACCACCTCAGCGAATACACATGTCCCGCGCTGACCACCGCGGCACAGGACATCACGGGATTGGGCCGCGCCGCCTTACAGGCTCTCTTCGAGAAAGCGGGCGTACTCACACCATCAAAACAGAGCTCCCAAGACACCATTCTGCCCGCGCGCCTCATAGTGCGAGACTCTGCCTGACACCGGCTTGTACCGATTGCGAGGGATACACCTAAAACGATCTGAATGGGCCGTGCAACCGGGGGCGGCGACAACTGTCATTGCAATGCCATAGGCATCGCAACGGCCAGCAAGGGGTGTGCCAGGCGTGAAGCCGGACCTGGATGTGCAGGTCGCTAAGGCAGAAGTTGCCGCGATTGGCTGGCAGCTGCACTTGGTCAGCCTCACCGTGACGTTACTGTCGTATCAGAGAAGCGGCCCCAGAATGGCGACTTGGGACCGAAAACGCCCCAGAGCGGGCCTTGACGGTGCACTGGATCCACTCCCTGTGTGTAAGCGTTCATTGGAGGCCGTGTTGACGGCCGGGCAGACAGGTGACGGCGGGCGAGTTCGATGACGCATTGGGTTGTCAGGAGCAACCCTCGTTCGGTGCGTCGGCATCGACGGGTGTCAGGATATCGGCGGGCACGCGCCACTGGCGGCCATCGTCGCCGGCGATGGTGACCGACTTCTGGTTGAACTTCGTCAGGGTGCCGGTCTGCGGGCCATGGCGCCCGGGATGGAAGCGCACCCGAGCGCCGATGTTGAACCGCTGCATCGCCTGGAAGACCTCATGGCGCTCCAGGTACTTAATCCGCTCGTGAACGCGATTGCC
>NZ_JBNAZM010000078.1:0-12092 GCF_051195215.1 Arhodomonas sp. AD133
ATCCCCGCGCGCCCGGCCGCCGCCGCCGTCCACAGCCACAGCGCGCACGCCAGCGTACGCGCCACCAGTCCCTGGCGGATTACTTTCATCCGTGAACCCCAATCGTCAGTCGTTACTTCGTGTCAGGTTGTCCAAAAAACCGCTTTCTGCGGTCCAGTATTCGGTTGCGCGCCACTTTACGAAAATTCGGGCTGGCTAACCACTACCTGGACCGCCTCCTCCGGGGCCTCCACCACCGCCGGGACCGCCTCCTCCCGGACCGCCGCCTCCGCCGCCGCCACCACCACCGGGACCACCGCCAGGTCCCTCGCAGCACGAACCACTCTCGCATTCTGGCGTACAGGCGCTGACGGGCGGCTCCCCGCCAGGTCCCGCGTCCCAATTTAGTATCGCGCCTATGCCACCGACGTGATAGGGATCCCCCTCCCCGCGATCGTGGCGATGATCAACGTCAGATGGTGAACCGCAACCGGAATAATCAGCCTTCGTCCAGGTGAAGGACGTACTGCTGCCACGGCGGTCACCATTCGCGCAGGTGAACTCGCACTTAGCATCGGCCCTACGGACGTACTGATAACAACCGCCTCCTGACCCATCCCCGGTCGACTCGAGCGACGACAGGGCGATCACGCGGTAGGGCACGGTGATGCTCTGCTTCGGCCCGAGTGCATCGGGGAGCCCATTCACGGCCTCGAACCGGAAATAGCGGTCGCTCCCGGGCATGTCGAGCTGCAGCTCGTCGGCTCGCACCAGGCCATGGTTGGTCAGTGTGAATTCGCCGCGGAATACGTCACCCGGCGCCATGTCCGGCAGGTTCACGCTACCCGGTTCGGTCACCAGAACCGGTGCGGGCACGTCGGTTTCGTAGGTGGCCTCCAGCTTGATTTCGTAGCGGTCTTCCAATGGCACTTCTACGACCGACCATTCGACGGTGACCAGATCGTAGTCGAGGAAGACTTCGACCGGTCGCGTGATGCCCGCGCGCACTTCGAAGCGACCGCCGACCTCCTGGTGCTGATCCGCGCGGGCCCGGTACGTATAGGTGCCTGCCGGCAGATCCTCGAACAGGATCTCGCCCGCTTCGTCGGTTCGCCCTGTGTGCTCGATGTTCGGCACGCGCACGTTGCGGACGCGTATGTGGGCATTCGCCAGGCCCTGAATCAGGTCGCCGTTCTCGTCGCGGGTGGCGGTATAGATGTCCGACACCTTGAACAGCGCATTGCCCTTGCCTGAACGGGACACCGCCACGTACACGCCATACTCCGTGGGGGCGAGATTGGCACCGGTCACCCGCAGGCGGTATTCGTACATGCCTTCGGCGATGTCATCGGACGGGCTGATCCGGACGGGCACCTCCCGCTGCTCGCCCACGGCCAGAGTGCCAAGATCACCGGGGACGGCGAGGCTCAGCCAATCCGGCGCCGCTTCACCGGCCTTGGTGACGAGCTCCACGCGCGCCTCCTCCAGCGGCGCGAGGCCGACATTCCTGACCGACACGGACTCCATCACCATCTGGCCTTGCGCCACCCCTGTCTCCAGGTAGCTCGGCTCGAAGCCCAGCGCCGGGGTGCCCTGGGAGAACTCGAAGTCGACGGTCACGGTGTCGAGGCGCACCGCGTCGGCCGACTCGCCGCTCACGACGCCCAGGACCAGTTCCCCCTCGGCCGGGGCCGCCTGGTCGGGCGTGAGATGGACCGGCATGGAAACAATGCTGTCCGGCGACACGTCGCGACGCTCCGGCAATTCCACATCGATTCCGTCCGGGCGTGTCCCGTTCGGCTGATCGGCGTCGACGTAGCGAAGCCGCACGTCCTCGATGGCGCGACCGTTGCCGACCGAGAGTCGCACGGGAATCTTCCGGCGCACGTCGTAGGCGCTGTGCAAGCGGAAACGCCCCGGTTTCGCCTGCAGGCCGGAGAGGCTGAACGACGCCTGCTCCGGCCGCTCGGAGACATCGGGATGCGTCGCCGAGACGTGATAGACACCGGACTCGTTCGCCAGCAGCTCGAACTCGTAGCGGTATGAACCGTCATCACCGGTGAACACTTCCCGCACGCGCTCGAAGCCGCCGCCCTCGATGACGAGCTTGACCGGCACGCCGGTGGCCGCTTCCCCCGAGTCACTGGTCAGGGCTCGGCCGACGATTTCCACCGTGGTGTTCCCCAGCGACGCCTCCGGGGTGACCTCGTCCACGGTCGCCCGGTAGGGAGGCTCGGTAACGGTAACGTCACGCCGTGCCGACAGGCCTTCGATGGCCACGGCTTCGTCGCTGCCGAGCCGATAGTGGAGCTGGTCCACCTCCCCGAGGAGCTCGACGGTATCCGGCACCGCTGACGGGACATGGATGTCCTGCCAGGCGCTGGTAAACGTCTCCCCTGCCGGGATGCGCGCGACCACCCGGCCGCTTGCCGTGGCCACGAGCTCGTCGCCCAGGTACTGGTTGATGGGCTCCACGGCGAGCACGTTGCCGTCGGCATCACGCAGCTTGAAGCGGACCTCTTCCGAGGCGGCGTCACCGCTGTCACGGGCGGTGACGACCTCGATGGGCACATCGGCGGTGTTCTCGATGGTGAACCGGACTTCGCCGTCACCGCCGCGGGTCACGTTGCGCGCGGAGACATCCATCACCAGCGCGCCGTTGCCGACCTCCAGGGGCCGGGTTCGCACGACCCGGGCGCTTTCGCCGGGGTGTGGTTGCGACTCGAACGCACTCTCCAGGCTGACTTCATCGGGGAGATCCACGTGCCCGCCGATGACCACCGACACGTCCCGAACCTCGCCCGGCTCCAGGGAGAACGGCCGGGACTGCGCCTGGTGGCCGTCGACGACAACGCGCATACGCGCCAGCTCGATGGCCTCGTCGCCGCGGTTGATGACCGTATAGACGACGCGATTCATCAGCCCGCGACGCAGTGAGCTCCCCTCCTTCAGGGAGAAAGCGACGTCGGGCAGGAGAATACTGCGCGGGACGCTCTGTGCGCCATTGCGGTCGACGGCGACGACGCTGTAACGGCGATCACCGCCGCGGAAGCCCTCATCGATGAAACTCGTTTCCTTGATCAGCGACGGACCGATGGCCTCCGCCGAATCGCCGGCGCCGAGGAACAGGCGGTAACCGGCGAGAGAGGGTACGTCGTGCGCCCAGGTAATCACCGGGCGCTGCTCACCGCGCTGCGCCACGTGCAGCTCGCCCACGGGCAGCAGGTTGAAATTGAGGTAGCCTGATTCCGACGGCGCGGACTCGTTCCCTGCCGCGTCGAAAGCAGTCACCGCGTAAGCGTGCTTGGACTCGGAGGGATCACTGTCCAGCGCGGTGAGCCCGTCGATGTCGTCGATGACCGGTTCCAGGCTGTCCACCGACGTAATCTCCGTATCCGCCGAGCGGTAGAGCCGGAAGCGCACGTCCCCGTCGCCTGCGGCGTGCTCCCAACGGGCGACGATGCCCTGGCCGGTCAACTCCAGCGCCAGCGCCGTGGGCACGTTCGGCGCGCGGGAATCGGTCTCCACCGCCACCGGCTCGGACGGGGCGCTGACCGCTGTCTGGTCGTTCGCCTCGCGCACGCTGGCGACGGCGTAGTGATAACGGCCGTCGCTCGGTGTCTCGTCGCGGTAGTCCGTCTCGCCTTCCGAGCGCGCAAGCATCGTCAATTGCGACTCGCCGGGTCCTTGACGATAAATTTCATAGTCCGCGGCGCCATCGACGGTTTCCCAATTGAGCGCCGCCGCGCCATCCGGCCGGGCCTCCGCGTCCAGGCCACGCGGCGCATCCAGTGGTGGCAGTTCCCCCTGGTAGACCTGCGCGGCTTCGTCGACGTGAACGTCTGTGCCCTCGTTGTCGAGATCGTCCACGGCGCGGAAGTCCCAGTGCAGACGCTCGGGCTCGGCGAGACCAGCGTCCGACGGGAGCGTGAAGCTGCCACGCCAGGTCCGCTCTCCGGTTTGAACCAGGCCGTCGATGGGCACCACGGGACGGCTGTCTCCGGAAAGCTGGTAACCGAATTCGGGGGCGGTCCCTTCGGCCGGGGCCTCGGTGAGCGAGAAGGTCACGCTGACCGTCGCCGGAGCGGACTGGTCCGTTCTTATCGGACTGGCAGGCGACACGGTGAGCCCCGCCACCGCCGGACCCGCGGTGTCGAGAGTCAGCGAACGCCCTTTCTCGATCCGGGTTCCGCGGTTACCGGCCTCGTCCCGTGCCGAGAATACGGCGTACGCCTTGCCGGAGGGGGTGTCCGAAGTGACCTCGAAGCGCCCGGTGAACTTGGTCTCCGATATCGCCTGCAGCTCGACGGAGATCGGGCGGCCGTTCTTCGGCGTGATGCTGAGGAACGGCTTCGCCAGCAGCGGCTCGCTGACGGTCACCTGCACGGAAACCTCGCCGGGACCGATACGCCCAGTCTCATCGTCGAATGCGCCCTGAGGTGAATACGCGACTTCGAGGGCGACCGGCGGCGTCGCGTCGACGTCGACCTGCGCGGACGACGACGGTTCGCTCTCGGTTCCGTGGGCGTTCACCGCGGTGACTCGATAATAGTAGGTGCCGTCCGCGCCGGGGATATCCGTAAACGCGGTTTCGGTAACAGGGGTGTCGCTGACGCGGCTGGCCTGGCCCGGTTTGGAGAACGCGGTCGTGCTCCGGTAGACGATGAAATGATCAACCGCGTCGGGCCCGCCCATATGCTGCCAACGCAATTGCACAGCTCCCCCGTCGGCAACGTCCGCGCTCAGCCCAACGGGCGCCTCGGGCAAGGCGGTATCCAGGGTGACGCCAACGACTTCGCTCTTCGGCCCCTCACCGGCACGGTTCGTCGCCGTGGCGCGCAGGCGATTCTCACCATCCGACAAGGTGACGCTCATGGTGAACCGGCCATCCGCCGTCACAGACGTCGTGCCGGCGCGTTCGCCATTGTGGTAGAGGGCCACCTCGCTGTCGGGCTCCGCTGTACCAGTGACGGTCAGTGTTTCGTTGGCTGTCTCGAGCCCGTCCTGCGGTGACGTGATCTCGGGCGCCGGTGGCGGCGCGAGCGCAACGGTGAACCGCCGCGTGACCTTCGTCTCGTTGTCGAGCGTATCCCGCGCAACGACCTCGAGACGGTGCTCGCCGTCCGCCGCCTGCTTGAGCGCATAAGGCGCACGGTAGGTTCCCTGGGTATTCTCGACGGGCAGAGAGGAGCCATCCACGGCCAGATCCACTGCCGATACGCCCGACGGGTCGTCGACCTCGACTTCGAACGCCGCCGCACGCTCCAGCCGAGCTCCATCGGACAGCGGGTTGCCCCCGTAACGTACGGCCGTGATTTCCGGACCCGCCGTGTCTTCCTTGGGCGTGGACTCGACGGTCTGAACCGCCGGGTTCTCGCCGCCGGAGGTGTTCACCGCCGTGACCGCCACGTAGTAAGCAGTGCCGTTGGTCAGCCCCGCCACCTGTCCCGCAGCCTTGTCGGCGTCGACTACGGCACGTGGATCCAGGTCGGTAACGTTGTTGAACGGCGTATCGCTGACGTAGATCGCATAGTGATCGACATACTGCCGCGGGCCCGAGGGCTGCCAGGTGGCCCGGAGCATCCCGCTATGGGGCTCGGCCTGGACGTTCGCGGGATTCGGCAACCAGGTCACGCCGGTAACGGTCACACCGTCGCTCTCATTGCCGGAATCATCCACTGTGGTAATGCGCACGGCCACCGCCGCGGCGCTCCCCAGCCCATCGACGCGGTATTCCGTCTTGCCCGGGTCGAGTGCCACCGCCTGTCCGGAGCCGTCCTGATAGACGTTGACAGCCGCGACATCATCATTGGCGGGGAGCTGCCAGTGGAAGACGACCTCGGACGCACGGGACTCGGTCCGCGTGACGGTCACCTCCCCGGGGGCATCAGTATCCACCGTAACGACTTCGGTCGCCGTGACGGCGGTGGTGACATTGCCGCTGACATCACGGGCCACCACGGCCACGTAGTAACTACGGTTCCGGTCCAGCCCCTCGAGTTGGTAGGTGAAGTGCCCGGCATCCTCACGGCCGGCCAGCTCCGCGTCACCGGTGTCATCGAACGGGGCCCCGGAGAGGTAGACGAGGTACTCGGCGATGTCGTCCCCGTTGGCCTCCTCGTCGTAGGCGGACCAGTCCAAAGATACCGAGGTGCCATCTGCACCGACGCCGGCGGTCAATGGCACGGGACCGGGCGCGGTATCGTCCACCATCACCGTGCGGTGCACGGACATGCTCTCGTTACCCGCCGGGTCGACGGCGGAAAACCGGAGGGTGTTCTTTCCGTCGCGAAGCGTCACCGTTGTTTTCCACGACGATTCCGCGTCCGGTGGCACCAGGACTTCACCGTTGAGCTGAAGACCGGTACCTGGCTCTTTGGTACCGGTGATGGCCAGCTCATTGTCCGATACGGACGCTGGTAGGTCCTCGACCGTGGGCGCTGCCGGCGCCGTGGCGTCGTAGTGGAATGTGCTCGTCAGCGCGGCGGCTGCGTTGCCGGCCTTGTCAACCAGCCGGATCTCGAGGGTATAGCTACCCTCCGCCAAGGCCACCGTTGGAGAAAACACGAGACGGCCGGCTTCATACCGCCAGTCGCCCGGAACCGTCTCGCCGGCAGTGGCAAGGGCCATAGTGGACGCATCCGTGCCGAGCCCCGTACCACCGTCGGAGAAGGCGACGACCACCCGCTCGGGGCGTTCCGTGAGCATGGCGCCGTCGGCCGGCTTCACTTCCGTAATGGTGGGCGCCGTCGTATCCACGACGAAGATCAGCGACGCGCCGGCCGAGCGGTTGCCGTCCGCGTCCTTGGTATAGACCTCGATCTCGTTGCGCCCTTCCGGGAGTTGCAACGCCGCCGTCCAATCACCGCTGCCGGCCGCGACCACCTCACGGTCATTCACCCAGACGCTGGTATCAGCGGGGCGTTCGCCGGACACCGTTACCGAACGCTGGGCAAGCACGGTCTCGGCGGGAGCGAGGGGATGACTGGTGATCGCCGGTGCGGGCGCCTGCACCTCGACGCTATAAACGGGATTTTTGACGGCTACGACATTACCGCTGGGATCCGCGCCACCATTCACGTTTACCGTCAGTGGCGATGCCGCGCTTGACAGCCCGTAGACGACGCCGGTGGAGTACGTGTCGTGCGGGAAGCGGCTGGCTGACCAATGGCCGTCACCGGAGAGCGTCAAAGGCTCACCGTTGGCGTCCGTCACCGAGACGCTGAGATCCGTGTCCGGATCCATGGTTTCGTCGAACTGCACGACGAGCCGATAGGAAGCATCCCAGGACACCGGTTGCGGATGCGAGCCCCGGACCTCGGTAACCGTTGGTGCCACGGTATCCGCCACCGGCAGTTCCACCTCACCGGTGGCCGGATTACCGGCCACGTCGACTACACGGGGCGACGGTGCCACACGTTCGCCGCCGACGAGATTGACGCCGTCGGTGAGCGTGACGGTGACCCGCTGGCGATCCTCACTCCAATTAATGCGATTGACTTCACCATAGCTCGCGCCACCTGCCCAGAGGTGTTCATTGGCTTCAGTGGTGCCGTCGGAAATGACCGAGGTATCCATCGGTTCGTCGAAAACGAACTCATAGCGATCCCCGACCGAGGGCTGGCCGTCCGCATTGGCATCGTTGAAACGAACGTCGGTCAGCTTGGGAGGCGTCTCGTCTCGGCCCTGGAGCTGCACGCTGCCGGTCGCGGCATTCCCCGCAGTATCGGTAACGAGGGCGCTGGGGCGGACGCGCTCATCGCCAACGATGGTGTAACCGTCGGTCACAACTACCCGTACAGCGCGTCCGTCGGCCTGCCAGACGATGCGATTGGTTCGGCCATAGCGCGCCCCGCCATCGGGCCGTAAGTGCGCATTGGCAGCCGCCGTTCCGTCCTCCAGAACGGCGGGGTCCATACGCTCACTGAAGTGAAAGACGTAGGCATCCCCCACGGAGAGGTTCGCGTTGCCGTCGTTGTCGAGCCACTCCACCGAGAGCAGCCGCGGCCGTACCGTATCGCCCGTCGGCAGCGTGTGCGTGCCAACGACGGGATTGCCGCTACGGTCCTTCAGACCGGTCGGGGTCACCGACTCGCCCCCGGTAACGGTAAGCCCGTCGCTCAGGGTCACCGTGACAGCGCGGTTATCCGCACTCCACTCGATTGCGCTGTCCGCACCATAGTTCCCACCGCTCGGTGCCAACTGCTCGTTGGCAGCATCGTCACCGGTGAGGCTTCCAGGATCCATGGGCTCGGAAAAGCGGAAACGAAGCTGGTCGCCAACGGACAGACCACCGCTGCCGTCGATGTCATCGAGCTCGATTCCGTCGAACCGCGGCGGAGTACCGTCGTCGGACGCTTCCATCAGCCAGGCCTCGGAAACCGCCCCCCGCAGAGAGGTGTCCGGATTCTCGTGTATGAAATCCAGCGCCAGTTCGCCGTCCTGGTAGTAGTCGCTGGGAATAGCGACCTGATATTGAGTCGGATGTCCCTTAGGGGTGCGATGCGTACCATGTACGGGCTCGCCCGATGCCGTCTCTAACCGCTGGTATACCGCAGTTGAGTCGCCGTTGAAGTAGGTGACGCGCAACGTGTAATCCTTCGCGGGGTCGACGCCCCCGAACCGGAGGCGCACACGATCCGAATCCCACGCCATGGTCCGGCCGGCGCGATCTTTCGACGCATCCCACTCATTGGACAGCCGCCCCTGAAGCAGTTCAGGGGCCTGCAGATCCCCCGCGTACTCCATGCCCCCAGCCGTGAGGTTGGCGTACGCATAGTGGGTATCCGCTTTCTCGGCATACGGTTCATACACGACGTTCGCACTAACGCGGGCACCGTTGCCGTGCGGATTGGATTGCTCGTTATGGGGGCCGGAGCCGTCGAAATCGCCCCACCAGGTGCCAGTGGCCTCGATCTCATTGCCCGTGGTGTTACGTAAACCGAAGCCCTTGTTCGCAAAGAGGACGTTATTGGTGGCACCGGCATGAGCGCCGGATTCAACGAGGATGCCATCGCCACCATTGGTGCTGAGACGGTTGAACGTCACTTCCGCGTCGGTGCTGCCCCCCGACACGAGCACACCGTCACCACTGTTACCCCAGATGCGGTTGCCCGAAACACGGGGCGCGCCCGCGGTGATTCGTACGCCCGCACCGGCGTTCCGCGAGATAACACCGCTCTCGAACCGAATCGACGCCCCATCGATGTCCAGACCCGCGGCGCGCTCGTCACCGGCATACCGGATGGTTACGTGCTCGAGGCGTGAGCGGCCATCGAGCGGCGAGCTGCCGAAGCGCAGCCCCCGCCAGTCTCCCGCCGCCGGGCTGGTCTGCGCTTGATCGTCGTTGGTATCGCCACCCGCGGCATCGTCCTGCCAGGACGTGAAAACGATGGGTCGCTCGGCACTGGCAACCGCCGATAGGGCGCCGTCCACATTCAGGCCACTGTCGTCCGAGAACTTGACCACGACACCCGGTTCGACGGTCAGCACTGCAGCGGGCGACACCGTGACCTCTCCGGAGAGAATCCGATACCGCATGGGCGCCTGCGTGTCCGAGGAGCGCCAGCGCCGGAAGGTCACCGACTCCGCAACCGGGCCAGCAAGTAGCTCTATGACCGGGCGCTCATTGGCCGAAATCGTATTGCTAGCGTCCGGATAAGCTGCTGTGGCAACTCTCAGAGGCGTACCGTTACCCGTTACTACGTTGTCGCGAAGCCGATCGAGGAATTCGGTGGCATTGTCCGAATGGATACCGTAGGCACCGTTTTCGGCGATCTCGTTACCCGTGATCTCAGTCCGCGACCGTACGAGGTCAATGCCGTGTTTCCCATTCCCGGCAATGCGGTTGCCGTTGAGCACGAGCCGCGTTGCCCGATCGTCATAGCTACCGCGATACGCTTCGACGCCGGTATTAACGCTCCGGGCGATCTCGTTGTCGGCAAGACGCACCTCGGCCTGGCGCAAGTAAACACCCACATCGCCGGCATGGCGAACGTCACTATCGGTGACGACGCCATTGGCGTTGGCGAACACAATGTTCTTTTCCCCGTAGTAGATGCGCGCATGGGTGACCTGGGCGTCGCCGCCGTCGCTAACCCGGATACCGGACCAGTCGCCGGGCGATGCCTCGGAGGCACCGTCACCGTTTGTGTCACCGCCGTGTGCATCGTCGGTGACCGACGTTAGAACGACAGGCTGTCCGGCCTGGCCAGCTGTAGCGAGCGTTCCCTTTACCCGAAGCGCCGCGTTCCGGGCGAACTTCAGGGTCACACTGTCACGCAATCGCAGCGAAACCCCGCTGGGAACGACGAGGTCTTCGGTGACATGCAACACACCGCCCGCCAAAGTCAGATCGTCATCGAGGGCACCGCCGAGTGTCGCCGGCGTCTCCACGGTTCCGGGCGTGTCCAGGGTCGTCTGTACACCTTTCGATTCGTTGGGCACCTCGTCGACGGCCGTTAGCCGCAGGAGGTACTGGCCGTCCGGCGCCAGGCCGGAAAGCTGGCTCATGGTGGCGTTCGCACCGAGCTGATAGGGGACCCGGTCATCGAAATCCGGCGGATTGCTGCCGAAATTCTCACCGCCATCCGCCGAGACATAGAGTCGATAACCAAGCAGATCCCCTTCGGAATCGGGGCTCGCCTGCCACTTGACGATGGCTGCCGCCTGGCCATCCGACATGGCCATAGGTTCGGCAACGAAATTCGTTGCATCTTCCGGTGCAGTGGTATCCGCTTCATCGCTCAGGGAGACCGGGCCTACATTCGTCCACGCCCCCTGGTTGCCGTTCTGGTCAATGGCGGCGACGCGATAACGGTAGGCCACGGACTCTTCGACGCTCGAGTCCAGGTAGGTATCACTACCGCTATCAACCGTTGCGAGGGGCTCGTACGGCGTTCCTTCCCCGGCAGCACGTTCGACGACGTAGCCATCGACGTCACCGCTCGTGGTGTCATCCGTGGAAGGTTGCCAGGTGAGGCGAATCGCGTTGGCGCCGGGATGCGCGTTGAGCGCCGTCGGGGGCGCCGGGAGGGTCTGATCCACCGTGACCGTGACCGGGTCGCTAATGAGCTGCGCAGCACCGTCGCTGAATGTCGCTCGCGCCCGTAGCGTGTATGTCCCCGATTCGGTAACGGACCATTCGTAACGCCACTCGCCACCACTCAGAAGGCGGTCCACGGGGTACCAACTCGTGGCACTATCGGCATTCCCTCGTACCCCGACCTCCAGCCGCTCGACGGCTGCTACGTCGTCACTGACACGCCCGCGGAGCATGACCCGCTGCGATGACAGAACGGCGCCGTCATCGGGTCGTGTCATGGTTAGCTCACCCGGCGAGCCGGTATCGTCCGTCGGCAGCTGGACGACATGCAATGCCGATAGAAGGGCCCGGTCTCCGGTCTCACGCCGGAATCTCAGTGCAAGCTGCCCCTGAGAGATGACATCGCCCGATACCGTTGCGCCGAAGACAGCCGGGGTGTCAGTCGGGAGTGTCAGCGGCGCATGGAGTGTCTGGCCGTTTTCCGGCGTCACCAGACTCTGCGTGACCGTTTCGTTATCGCCATCGAAGTAAGTAGCAAGCACCCGGTAACCGCTGCTCGAGGAAAGGCCACTGATTTCGGCGTCGATTCGTCCCTCGGCGATGTCGTACACCACCGAACGGCCGGGATCATTCCCCCAACCAGAGTACGGGGTACCACCGACGATTGGCGCCGGCAGACCGTGGCCACGGTATTCGTTCGCCCCGGCGTTGAAATAGACGAACTCCGAGCCGTCACGGCGGTAGCTGCGCTCGCCGTCCTCCACCACCACGTCGGCGCTCACCGCATCACCGGAGCCACCGAACGCTCCGCCGGGGCCATCGGCCGCGCCCCACCACACATCCAGCGCCGTCACCGCGCCGGCATCCGCCGCCGCGCGCACGCCCAGCCCCGTGTGCCCGAACACTTCCGCGCCACTGACGCTCAGCCCCGCCGCCGTGGCCACGTCGAAGCCATCACCAAGGTTCGCGTACACCCGCCCGCCGCTGACCGTGCTCGCGCTCTCGCCGGCGAGCCGCACGCCATCGCCGGCGTTGGCATAGATCTCACAGGCTTCCAGCGTGTAGTCCA
>NZ_JBNAZM010000079.1:0-11467 GCF_051195215.1 Arhodomonas sp. AD133
GCTACCGTCGACGCCCTGCGCCTCAGGTGCAGCCGCGTCAGCTGAGTGGCGAGGAGCGCGACCGGATCAAGGCGCTGGTGAATAGCGAGGCCAACCAGGACCGCAGTGTTCGCGTGATCCACGCCCATGAGCTCAACGCCGGACGGATGCTGGCGTCGGTGTCCACGATCTACCGCCTCCTGCGGGCCGATCGCCAGGTCGTCGAGCGCCGGGCTCAACGGCCCGCCCAGCGTCACCGCATCCCGCGGGTCGCAGCCGAGCAGCCGAATTCGGCGTGGACGTGGGATATCAGCAAGCTACCGACCACCACGCCGCGGGTCTATCTGAACCTCTACCAGATCCTCGACCTCTACGCCCGCTACCCGGTGGCGTGGATGATCTCCCGCAAGGAGAACGCGGCGCTGGCGAAGCACCTGTTTCGCCAAGCGCTTCAGCGTCACAGAATCGAGCCCGGACAGCTGGTGGTCCACCAGGACCGTGGCGCGCCGATGATCGCCTACAGCTACGCGGAATTCCTGGACCTCTACGGCGTGCGCCGTAGCTACTCGCGTCCCCGTGTGAGCAACGACAACCCGTACAGCGAGTCGTTCTTCAAGACCGTGAAATACAGCGCCGGTTACCCACGGCGTTTCGAGGGCATCGACCACGCTCGGGCGTGGATGAGTGCCTTCATCGAGGCCTACAAGCAACGCCCCCACGAGGGCCTAGCCTTCTACACCCCGGCCGACGTCTTCGAAGGCCGCGTCGAGGCCGTCCACGCCCGACGCCAAGCCGCGCTGGACGCCTACTTCACCAAATACCCGCAACGCTATCCGCGTGGTCGCCCCATCGCTACACGCCCGCCGGAGATCGTGCGTATCAACGGCGACGACGGCATCACACAAACGGCTGAGGAACTACTGGAGACCACCCGCGGAGGTGCCTACGCGTATGCCGATGCCGACCTACAATGATTCATTAGGAAAAAACGTCGGCACTGTCGGAAAAAGGTTGACACATTCCGGGATCTCAGCGAGATCAGCCAGACGCAGCTCAACGACATCGCCCGGTTGCTCAACCAGCGACCGCGCAAAACCCTCGGCTGGCAGACGCCCGAGGAAGGAATGGCCGAGGAGCTCACACAATTCACTAAAAACGTTGCGCTTGATTCTTGAATCCAAGTCTGTGCTTGCGCACCACGTGGAGGATCAGTCCGATGGATGATTTCGAGCGGGCCTTCCGTGAACTCCAGTTCAAAACCACCTACTTGGAGAAAAAGGGGAACGAGTTCCAAGATTGGTTCGCCACGATCATGGAGAAACGGTTCCCGGGCGACTTCATCCGTGTCCGGCCATGGGGCAAGGTGGGCGACCGTAAGAACGACGGTTACGTGAGATCCACGCGCTCGCTCTTTCAGGTCTATGCACCAAATGACATGTCAGCGAAAGAGGCTTTGGCCAAGATCGACGAGGACTACAATGGGGCTCTCCCGTACTGGGAGCAGTACTTCGACACATGGATCTTCGTGCACAATTCGAAGCAGGGGCTCGGCCCCGATGTGACCGCCAAGCTCGTGGAGCTTAATGGAGCGGGACCTCCTGCCGTTGTACCGTGGGGCTTCGAGGAACTGCGGCGAGTCGTATTCGAACTCGCTCCGGCGGAGTTGGCGTCGCTCTTCGGCTCCGCACCTCGAAGGCGGGATATGGTCGATCTTGGGCTAGAGAGCCTGTCGCCCGTGCTCGACCAAATTGCGGCGATGGAGCCGAACCCGAACCCCGACCTGCGACCACCTCCGGCCGACAAGATCGACCGCAATATGCTCTCGGAAAATGTTGCAATCTTGTTGAGGGCGGGCATGTCCCGTGTCGATCTAGTCAGGAAGTACTTCAGAGTGCAGCCGGAGCGGAAGGACGAGATCGCCGAGAGCTTCCGCCACCGCTACGACGAGGTACGTAGTGACGGTCTCACTCCCGACGACATCTTCGTCCACCTCCAGCGCCACGCCACAGGCGATGGCGTTTCGTCGCCGGCACGCCAGAGTGCGGCACTCGCTGTTTTGGCATTCTTCTTCGAGGAGTGCGACATCTTCGAGAGGGAAGTCACCGATGGAGGGGCGGCATGATTCTCCCGACCAAGGGGATCGGCTCCGACAAGGCGCTCTTGTCCATCGGGGCCTTCATCCTTCGAGACCTCGACGAGCCGAAGACCGTCTCTCGGCTGTGGGGTGACCTGCGCCAAGTCGAAGAAGGCCCCCCGGACCTCACGTTCGACTGGTTCGTCCTCGCACTCGACCTGCTCTACCTGATGGGCACGTTAGACTACCTCGGCGGACGTGTCGTCCGGGTCGGTCCCCTCGGAGCGGAGGGGGAAGCGTGATTCACCGGCTCTACAGCGACCTGCCCTCGTTCAAGGAGCTTCGGTTCACCGAAGGGCTCAACATATTGCTCGCCGAGAAGAGCGAGGGGGCCACGGAGCGTCACACCCGCAATCGTGCTGGCAAGTCGAGCATGGTGGAGATGGTCCACTTCCTCCTCGGATCCAACGCTCGCAAAGACTCGCTCTTCCGGACGCCCGCTATCGCCAACTACGAGTTCGGCATGGAATTCGACCTCGCCGCAGAGCGCACCACCGTGCAGCGACGGGGAGCGAAGGCGAGCCCGCTGGCCGTCGAGGGTGATTTCTCGGCTTGGCCGGTGCAGCCAAGGCTCCGAGACGGCCGCTACTGGATCAGCAACACGAACTGGCGGCTTGTTCTCGGGGCGCTGATGTTCGGCCTCGAAGACTACCAAGAGAGTTGGGCGCCGACGTTCCGGTCGATGATCTCCTACTTCGCCCGTCGGGAGCGTAGCGGAGGGATGCAGGTCCCGGTCAAGCAGAGCGAGAAGCAGGCTACTGCGGACCAGCAGGTCAACCTCTCGCACCTGCTCGGACTCGACTGGACGATCCCGTTGAAATGGCAACAGGTTCGAGAGAGGGAGAAGAACCTCGCCGAGTTGAAAAAGAGTCTGAAGGACGGTTCGCTCGGTCAAGTCATCGACAAGGCTTCCACCCTGAAGACGCAGGTACTTGTCGCTGAAGATAGGGTCAACCGCCTCAAGGAGCAGGTGGCCGACTTCACTGTCGTCGAGGAGTACCACGATCTCGAACAGGAGGCGTCGAGGATAACGACGGACCTTGCCGCCCTCGCCGACGAGAACACGCTGGACCACCGCTACATCAGCGACTTGGAGCGGGCGATGGAGGAGGAAACACCGCCATCGCCGCCCGACCTCCAGGAGTTGTACAAGGAGGCGGGCGTCGTCCTTCCCGATCTCGTGCAACGTCGCTTCGACGACGTGAAGAGCTTCCACGAGTCCGTCGTCCAGAACCGAAGGTCGTACCTTCAGACGGAGGTGGCGGCGGCGAAGGAGCGGATCGCAGAGCGGGCCGAGAAGCAGCAACGGCTCGATGCTCGCCGTGGGGAGATCATGCAGATCCTCAACGCCAGTGGCGCACTGGACCACTTCACCGCACTCCAAGCCGAGATCACCAGAGCGGAAGTCGAACTCGAAACGCTGCGACAGAAATATGAGACGGCTGATGCGCTGGAGTCTGGCACAACCAAGCTCAAGATGGAGCGTGCTCGACTCCAAGAGCGGCTACGTGAGGACTACACCGAGCAGCAGGATGTCGTGAGGAAGGCCATCTTGACCTTCCAGCGGATCTCGTCGGCCCTGTACGAGGACACGGCGGCGGGGAGCCTGACACTGACGCCCACCGAGAACGGGCCGGAGTTCGAGATCGAAATACAGGGGGCGAAGAGCCGAGGTGTCAGCAACATGCAGATCTTCTGCTTCGACATGATGCTCACGCTGTTGGGCATCGAAAGGGGGCGGAGTCCGGGATTCCTGATTCACGACAGCCACCTGTTCGATGGCGTGGATGAAAGGCAGGTAGGAACAGCACTGGCCCTTGGTGCGAGGCTCGCTGAGGAGCACGGCTTCCAGTACATCGTGACCCTTAACACGGACGACGTTCCCACCGAGGTTCCCGACGGTTTCAATGTCGAAGACCACACCCTCGATGTCCGGCTGTCCGACTCGACTGAGGACGGCGGGATTTTCGGTTTTCGTTTTGGTTGATACGCTTTCGCTGCAACGTGTGCCACAGCCCTCAAAATGCAAGCCATACGTGGCCCAACAAAAGCATGCAGCTGACGGCGCTACGCGCCGCAGCTGATGCTGGGCGTGTGTGCCGGGCATGGCACAGAGCTAGGGAGGTGGAAGTCCTCCTGCCAGGTGTTCGCAGAGCCGAAGGCTAGGAGAAGGGCAAGGGCGTCATCGCGAGGTGGCGTTTGGAGGAAGCCCAATCCAAAGCCGCGGGGCGACGAACAGGAACCCGATACGAGGTGTGGTACACCCGGGGCGAGCTGGTACGTGACAGCGAAGCCCTCCATCTGCGAACGGGGTGTGCTTTATAAATCGGGCGTCCACGCGGTGACAGTTCTGTGTCTTACCCCGGGAGGTCTGTCGGCTGTCCAGGGATGAGGACTGAGCACTGGGCAACCGGTGGCGATCGGTCGGCAGAAGTCAGCCGAGGGCATAGTAGGGGCCAGTGTGTGGCGCCGAAGGCCCGAACAATGACAGGAGACGGAGGCTCCGTGCAGAGCAGCGGGAATGCATCTGACAAGCAGCGTGAGCTGCCCCTGGTATTGCCGGGGGATGAACCCGATGCTGGAGATCGGAGCGAGTCCGAATCCGTTCATCTGAGATCGTTGATGGCGCGCGTGCTGAGCCGGGACAACCTCAGCCGTGCCCTGAAACAGGTTCGCCGCAACAAGGGCGCGCCGGGCATCGACGGCATGAGCGTCGATGCGCTCCCGGACTATCTGCGCGAGCACTGGCCGGAGGTTCGCCGACGACTGGTTGATGGCACCTATCGACCTCAGCCGGTTCGACGGGTCGTCATTCCGAAGCCGCAAGGCGGAGAACGTCCGCTGGGCATTCCGGCCGCGCTCGACCGTTTCATTCAGCAGGCCATCGCCAGGCTCAAGCACCACCTCCGCCGGCAAAGCCGCCGGACACGCGGCCACAGCATTGCCCAGGTGATTGCAGCGTTGCGAGAGACCCTGCTTGATTGGAAAGCGTACTTCGGCGTCGCCGAGGTGCTGAGCCCGCTGCGGGACCTGGACAAGTGGATCAGGCGGTGATTGCGGAGTTACCTCTGGAAGCAATGGGGCAGAGCGCGCTACCGTGAGCTAAGGAACAGGGGTGTCTCCAGGGATCTTGCCTGGAACACCGCGAAGTCGGCACACGGCCCGTGGCGGCTGAGCCGTAGCCCGGCTCTCGCCTACGCACTGCCCGCCCGTGTCTTCCGGAACCTGGGCCTGCCGGTGCTGGCGGCACGGTGAATGGGATGAATCAAGTCATTGAACCGCCGTGGTACGTGATCCGTATGCCCGGTGGTGTGGGAGGAGTGGGGGCCGTGAGGCCTCGCCCTATCCGGATGAGATGGCATATCGAAAATGCGCATAAGGAAACTCTACAACCCCGGCTTGGCGATCCTCTTCGCAGTAATCCTGTACTACGGATACGGCGCAGTCGGTGGCATCCTTGGGACCTGGTTGGGTGGCGCATGGATGGCCGGCTGGGGGGGGGGAGCTTTATGCCCTTGTTTCTAATGGGGCTTGCCGTTGGTTGTAGTGCTGGCTTGCTATTCGGTTTCCCTTTCGGTGTTCTGGTTTCGCACAGACCCGTCTATTGGGCAGTGCTCGTTTCTGTTGCTGTCGCAGGGTACATCATAGTCAAGTATTACCCGGCGTTATTTTATGCACATTATTTTGAGTACATGAGCTTGGTCGTTGCGTTTGTCTTCTTCAGCTGGGTGGGCTTCAGTGTGGCCAATCATCTAACAATGTATATGGACTCCTCCCGCAAGTAGGCAGAGACGGACTTGTTGATCGATAGCAATGGATAATCGGTTGCGGTCGTATATCCGGTCTGTTGGTGAAGAACTGGTCAAATTATTCAGCTTGTTGCCTGCGGAGCGTCGCGTGTTTGACTGTCAGGTCCAGGCTTACCCCGGTGCCAGTCGGGTAGTTCACCACGGAGACTGAAAAGCATTCCGACAAGGAATCCAGAGGCTGGAAAGAGAGAAAAGCGGCCTGAGGGGCACGAATTACCGTTTTCCCGGGCCGCAGCGTTGCCTTCCCTGCACTGCGCCGCTACGCTTCGGCAACCGTGAAATCGCGCCTTCCTGCATTGTCGGGGCCGGGACGGTGCGTTGGACACGGTCGGGCACAGGGGGGCTTTGTGTCCGTCTGGGGATAGAACAACTCTCATGGAGCGACAGATGAAACGACATATTATGGCCGTCGCCGCGATGGCCGGGGTGCTTGCCGCTTGCGATCAGGCGGACAAGCCGGGGGACACAGCCGAGCAAGCCGATTTCGAGATGGCGCCGTCGCCGGCGCGCCTCGAACAGCGCCTGCCGGACGATGCAGTCGCCTACGTCCGGATCCCGGATATCTGGGGCCAGTTATCGGCGCCCAAGGGGACGTCTATGGCGCCCGCGCTGACCACGGACGCGTCGGATGCCACGGTCGAGAAGCTGCGCAACGGCATCGAAGAGGCGCTAGCCGAGCGGTTTGCCGTCGAGGGCGATCTGCTTGTCGGCAAGCTTGCCGGCTTGCTTGATGGTCCTGTCGAAGTCGTCGCACAGCCCGCGGAAAACGGTTCGCCGATGGACGTCAAGCTCACGCTGGACGCACGGCTGGAAAACCCGAGTGCCGCCAGGGTCAACGAACTGTTCGAAGCCCTTGCCCAGCAAGGCCGCCAATTCAACCTGGCCCGGCCCATGACCGACGAGAATCCCGGCCGATTTCTCGCGGCGGTGGCCAGTGTGTATTACACACTGGACGGGGACCGACTTCGAGCGGTGGCCGGCCTTGGCGTGACCCCTGATATGCTGAGTAGGCCGTTACCCGCCAAAAATCCCGGCCATGGTGCTTTGGCCAACATCCACGCCATCGATGAAACGGGCCGGGGTGGGATGGTCTGGGTGGATGCCGAGGGTCTGGAGCAGTGGCTCGGCAAGCTCCCCAATGCCGACCAGCAGATTCCGCCGAATGCCCGACGTATTCTCTCGTTGGTCGAACAGGCTGCTGTCGGGTTTGGTGCCGCGGGAGGTTATGGCCGTATCGCCAAACGGATTACGTTCCGCGAAGGCAAGGTGCCCGCTTCGCCGAATACAACCCCCATGCCGACCATCTCGACGGCGGGCGAACCGGACGTGGCCGCCGGCGTCGTGTTGCCGACGAAGGATGTCCTGACGGACTGGAGTGAATTCTTCGTGGGGCAAACCCCGCCGCCGATGAGTTCCGATCAGGAGAACACACTGGAGGTATTCAGTGGTCGTTGGTGGCTGATTTCGGATGAGTCGGGTTACCACGTTGTGCAGGTTCCCGCGGACATGCAGGCGAGCAACAATGCCTTGGCGCAGTACCCGTTGGAGAAGCAGTTCGATGACGGAAAGGGACCTTTCCGTTATGTGGTAGGGGCCGACGCAATGGGTGAGCTGGTCGATTCCGCCACTCTGGGCATGCCGATATTCAGTGCCTGGGCGCAGGAAAACGCCGAGTATCGTCGTTTCGCGAGTGTGCCCCAGGTTATTGACGCAGCCGAAGGCGCCGATCAGTCGCTGAACGACTGGGTGACCGATACCGATGTCTCCGTGGACGAGCAGCTCCTGTTCGTTGCCGGTGACGTAGAGGATGTCGCCCAGACCAACTACAAGATATACCTGAGCGCACTGGAATCCATGGGCGACGTGGTCGAAACCCCCATTGACCTACGCCAGTTTCCGTCATTCGACGAACTGCCGTTCCCTAAAGAGACACGCCTTCTGGCTCACGTGTTCCTGAAGGACCGCACCCTGGGCGCGGAACTGCGCTTTGGCGGCCATCCGGGCGAGTACTTCTATGCAGGCGGCGGTATGTCGTCGGTGGCTGTCGTCGGGATTCTGGCTGCGATCGCGGTCCCCGCCTACCAGGAGTACACGCAGCGGGCCGAGCGGGTTGAGCGGCTCCTGAACGAAGAACCTCGTGGCGAGCCGGTACCGGATAGCCGGAACTAGCCTGGTGGACCACGCAGGCACGGCGTCGGCGGGTCGTGTCTGCGTGTCCAATCGTCGATGGTCAACGCTTTCCATCCATACAACACTGGCGTCAGGCGGAATCGTCGTACTGCCGTATCGGGATATACAGCACACGGAATGTCGCTCTCTGCATGAATGATCAAGCAAGGTCGGGCACACTAATCCATGTTGGACGATACACTGCACGGCACATCGCTGACGGGACGCACAAGCGCTCCCTTCGGGCGAGGCTGTCGGGCGCTCTCACGGCGTTGCTCGTCGCTCATGTAGCGCTTGCTACACCACGCGCCTCGCGCCTTGCGAGAACGCCCGACAGCCTCGCTGACATGTGGCACTACCTGTGATCGGATTAGTTGTCAGGGCACGGATCGCGCAGGCGTCAAGGTCATTTTGTCGAGCATTTCGAGTTAGTCGAACCAAGAGACGATTAATTGTCGGGGCTTAGGGATCGGACGCCATTTTCCGAAACTTTTCCGTGACCCGCTTTTGCCCATCAATGGATACCATATGTTCATGCAGTATCCTTCTGACCGGCAGGGTGGGATGGCGTAATGCCACGTGTGTTCGCCTATTGCTCTGACTGCGTGCCGGGTGCCATGGTCGGTCGTTGCCGGTGGGCGAAGACTGCTTCCGCTCTGAGCTGGTTATTGTATCCCACAAACGACTTGGTATATGCATATTGGACGAGCACAGTCGGCAATACGCCCGATAGCGGCCGGACGCCCCAGGAATACCGGGTTGCCTTGGACGGATGATCTGAAAGAAGAGCTCGCCCGACATTTCGAGAGTGGTATGCCCGTGGAAGAGTTGGCACGGCATTTTGAGCGGTCAAGGGGGGTATTCTATCCGAATTGCAGAAGCAAGGGCTTATCGACCGGTCGGCGCCGGATGCGATGCGATAAGAAATCTGTCAATCCGACTGCAGCACATGCCGTTTCGCGAATATTGAGGCGCTGGTTGAATCCCCGGCGCTGAAGCGGGTTATTCCAGAGCTTGGCAAATCGGATACCTCGGAGCTCATCGAGGCTTCGACGTCTTTGTGGGGAGACGTGGACGGAACGAGCCTGAGCTGGCGGCCCGCAGGAGGCGACGGAATGTGGGGCAGTCCATGTGAGTCGGCGCGGGGCAGGCAGCGGCGTGCCGTAGGCCATCACGCATGGCGCCCAGCTTGCTGATTGTCCTGTCGAGCTCGTTGGCTTTGGCGGCGAGCCGGTCCCGGTTGATCTGCGGTTCCCCGTCGGGTCCGAACATCTCCGCGATTTCATCGAGAGAGAAGCCGGCGGAGCGACCCAGCGCGATCAATCCCAGACGCTCCAGAACGCTGGGGTCGAACTGGCGGCGTAGTCCGCGCCGGCCGATGGAGCATATCAGGCCGCGTTCCTCGTAGTAGCGCAGAGTCGAGGGCGGTACACCCGCTCGCCGGGCGACTTCGGCAATGTCCAGCTCGTTCATGCCTTGACTTCAAGTTGACTTGAAGTGCCAGAGTGCCGAGCACGGTTCCAAATGGCAAGTCGAAGGGTGAGCACGATGGATAGTTGTGGGGACAAGACGACGGATCAGAGCGAGATCTGGAATGGTGCGGGCGGTGAGGCCTGGGTCGTCGCCCAGTCCCTGCTCGATAGGGCTTTCGCGCCGCTCGAAAGACTACTGGCCGACGCGGTCCCGGAGACCTCCGCGAGCTGCGTGCTGGACGTCGGCTGTGGAACCGGTGCGACAACGATGGCCGCGGCGCGACGGCTGGGAGCGGCCGGCGATTGCGTCGGCATCGATCTTTCCGGGGCGATGATCGATGCCGCACGCGCCCGCGCGGCGCGTGAAGGTGTGCCGGCACGCTTCCTTCGCGCCGATGCGCAAACGTACGAATTTGAACCCGAATCCGTCGACATGATCATTTCCCGCTTCGGGATCATGTTCTTCGACGATCCGGTCGCCGCCTTTGTGAACCTGCGCCGGGCCGCCTCGGCGGGTACCGGGCTTTGCTGTATAGCGTGGCGAAGCCCTGCGGAAAATCCCTTCATGACCACCGCCGAGCGAGCGGCCGAACCGCTCCTGCCAGGCGTTTCCAGGCGTGTGCCGAACGAACCCGGGCAGTTCGCGTTCGCGGATCATGCCCGAGTTCAGGACATTCTGACGCGGGGCGGTTGGCAGGCAATCGATGTGGCGCCGATCGATGTGTCCTGCGCCTTTCCGGCTTCGGAGCTGGACTTGTATGTGTCCCGCTTGGGGCCGGTTGGTCGTGCGCTGCGCGGCGTGGACGAGAAAGACCGTGCCAGGGTCATCGAGACGGTTCGCCCTGCCTTCGAACCCTACATACACGGCGCTGAAGTGCGGTTCACGGCGGCCTGCTGGACGATCCGTGCGCGTGCATAACACCGTTCGATCCGTCGTTTCAGCATCGCTGGCGATACGTTCCAACAGGATCGAGTTCCGGCGGATTCATGCGGTCCACAACCAATGAAGTAGTAGTGACCGATGAACGATGAACTGGCAATCACGATGCGCGTGATCCTGATCGGCGTCGGTGCAACGGTTGTGATGGACGCCTGGGCGGTGCTGCTCAAGCGGTGTTTCGGGATACCGTCGCTCGACTGGGCCATGGTGGGACGCTGGCTCGGGCATCTGCCGCAGGGGCGGTTTTTCCACGAGCGCATTGCCGCGGCATCTGCCGTCCGCGGAGAGCGAATCATCGGATGGGCTGCTCACTATGTTACCGGGGTCGTCTTTGCAGCGGCGCTGGTGGCGGTTTCGGGAATCGGCTGGGCGCGACAGCCCACGCTGCTTCCGTCCCTGGTTTTCGGCGTTTTCACGGTGGCCGCGCCCTTTCTCGTCATGCAACCCGGCATGGGGGCCGGTATCGCCGCTTCGAAGACACCGAATCCGCCGGTGGCGCGTCTGCGCAGCCTTGTGACCCACGCCGTCTTCGGCGTCGGGCTATACGGTTCGGCTTTGTTGACGGCGCTACTGATGGGTGCGTGACGATGATCCGGTCGTCATGGTTGCTGCTGCCGGTGATCGGCCGAGGAATGGTCCGCTGCCTTCCTTTGGTTGGGTCGGGTCGATGCCTGAGCGCGACTCCCACGGTCGGCGCCTTTTCCGCGACCCGAGCGAGACGCGGATAGCCGTGTTCCGGTTCATCATGGGTTGGTACGGACAATCATGCGATCTGATGGGTTGGATCGTCATGAGAAAGGCCGGTGCTGAATGTCCGTGAGCACTTCGGTGAGACGTTTCAACTGCTGCAGTCGCTCCTGCCCCAAATGCTCCAGCATCGGCAGCAGTACTAATCTTTTAGAAAGTAATGTCATTTTCTGGTAGAATTGCTGGTATGAAATGTAAACGCTCCAGTGATGGTCGA
>NZ_JBNAZM010000080.1:0-11310 GCF_051195215.1 Arhodomonas sp. AD133
GAACCGCCGGCGGGTGCGGCGCTCCAGGCTCGGCTCGGTCAGGACTTCCTCGTTCTTCGTCACAGCGTCTTGCTCCTAAGTCAGTGCCCAGATATTACACACGTTCCTCTTCGGCTACTGTCGGGTGTGACGTTGACACTCAGGGTGGCGGCTTCGATTTCGTGGTGGCGGCGGGTTTCGGTCCAGTGGCAGTGCTCGGCGGCGATGTCGGCGATTTCCGCCACGGTTGCCGGGTCGGCGTTGCCGGTTAGGGCCAGGGCCGTGCGGCGGAGGAGGATGTCGGTTAGGCGGCAGACGGCTTCGGCCTGGCAGAGGAATTGGATCTCGCCGCGGAAGTAGGTGGGTTGTGTGGTCAGGCGTTGGGCGCCGTCCGCCTGGATGGCCTTGGCCACGGCTTCGGCGCGGGTGCCGTAGCGCTCGAGCAGTCGTTTCGTGTCCTCGGTCGGTAGTTCGGTGCGCCGGCTTATTTGCTCGGCGAGCGCGTCGGTGGCGGTCGGGTCTGTGGGGTAGTCCCGGCCGCCGCCGATGGGCTCGTTATGGGTGGGGCACTGGCGCTGGTGGCGCAGCCGCTGGAGAACGTCGTCGGCGACTTCCTCGGCGAAGTTGCGGAAGGTGGTCCATTTGCCGCCGATGAGGGACAGCACCGGGAACGCTCGGTCGTCTTTTGGTTCGTCCACCTGCACGGAATGACTGCGCGGCACCTTGCCCGGGTCGTCGGCGTCCACGGCGGGCAGGGGGCGGACGCCGACGTAGTGGTAGACCACTTGCTCTTGCGCGATGCGCAGGGTCGGGAAGAGCTTGCCCACTTCCGCGAGCATGTAATCGATTTCGGTGTCGTCACAGATCACGGCGTCGGGGTCGTCCACGGGAATGTCCGTGGAGCCGACGAGGACGTGGTCGAAGAACGGGTAGGCGAGGCAGATACGACCGTCGCTGGCGCCGAAGTAGACCATGCGGCCGTCGAGCTCGCGGCGCAGCTCGGGATGGTCGAGTACGAGGTGCGAGCCCTTGCTGCCGCCCACGTAGCGGGTGCGGCTGCGCAGGGCGCCGTTGACGTGGTCGATCCATGGGCCGCCGGCGTTGACCGCGATCTCCGGCTCCACCGCCAGGCGCTCGCCGGTCTCGCCGTCCTCGACGATCAGCGCGCTGGTGTCGCGATCCACAGCGGCGGCGTAGTTGAGCGCCGCGCAGCGTGGGTTCGTGGCAAGACCGTCGAGCACCAGCTCCAGGGTCAGGCGCTCGGCGTAGGTGACGCGGGCGTCGTAGTAGCAGCCGAGGCCGACGATGTCCTCGCGGAGGTCCGGCAGGGTCTGCAGCGCCTGCTCGCGGCCCAGGTAACGGTAGCGGGGCATCACCCGGTCGTGCCGGCCGAGCCAGTCGTAGAGGGCGAGGCCCAGCCGCAGTACCAGCCCGCCGCGCTCGAAGCCCCTGGTGCTCAGACGCAGGAAGTGGAGCGCCGCGCCCAGGGTGCCGCCGAAGCGCGAGTGCACCGGCACCACGGAGGGCAGCGGCTTGACGTAGTGCGGGGCGTTGCGCAGCAGCCGGTTGCGCTCGCGCGCGGATTCGGCGACCAGGTCGAACTCGCCGGTTTCCAGGTACTTGAGTCCGCCGTGGATGAGGCGCGACGGCGCGGCGCTGGTGCCGCCGCCGAAGTCGCCCCGGTCGATGAGCAGGCAGTCCACCCCCTGCAGGGCAAGGTCCCGGAAAAGGCCCGCGCCGTTGATGCCGGCGCCGATGATGACCACCGGAAACCGCCGGCGCTCGCGAATGGCCTGCAGGGTCGCGTCACGGTCGTACATGCCTCGGTTTCCCCCTCAGACCCGGGCGCCGTGTGCCTGTTCGAGCGTGCTCAGCGCCTGGTTCAGCGGTGCGCGCCCGTGGACCAGCTCGGCCATGGCCCGCAGCAGGGCGGGGCGGTCGTCGGCCTGGAACAGGGTCCGGCCGAAGAGCACGCCGGCGGCGCCGCTGCGCAGGATGCTGTCGGTCTGGCGCAGGGTGTCGGCATCGCTGCCGTCGCGGGTGCCGCCGAGCACGAGCACCGGCGCTTCGGCGCCTTGCACGACCTGTTCGAAGCTCTCGGCGGTGCCGCCCCAGGGCGTTTTCACGATGTCCGCGCCGATCTCCGCGGCCATGCGTGCGTTGAGCGCGATGGTCGCCGGGTCGGTGGGGTCGCCGGCGACGCCGTTGCGCGCCCAGATGGTCTCGGCAATGTGCACCATTCCCCAGCGCCGCGCCGCGCGCGAGACTTCGCCGGACATGGCCATGGTCCGGCGCTCCAGCTCCGGGTCGCCGTGTCCGGTGAAGAAGAAGGTGATGACGGCGTCGGCGCCGAGGGCGGCGGCGTCCTCGACGGAGCAGATGAGCTCGGTGCGGCCCTGGTCGTAACCCGTGGGCGCATCCACGCGCCACATGGTGGTGTGGTCGAGGCGCAGGATGATCGCCGGCCGGTCGCGGCCCTGGAGCTGGCTCGCATAGCGCTCCAGAAGGCCCGGGGTGAGGATGAGCGCGTCCACGCCCGCCTCGGTGGCTTCGGCGATGACGGCGCCGACGTCTTCCATGCCCGGCAGGGGGCCGAGCTGGAGGGCATGATCGAACGCAAGCCCGAGAACCCGGCCGCTGTCGCGGTGGAACAGGCGGCCCATGCGAATGGCTTTTCCGGTAGACGTGGTCAAGGTGTGTACTCCCTGTCGGTGGTGACGGCTCAGACCAGCTGCAGCGGCACTTCGGCGTCGCGGAGCTCGTCGCGGACGCCGCCGTCGAGTTGGCGGTCGGTGAGCACCTCGTCGAATTCGGTGAGGTCGGCGAAGCGGTTCAGCGCGGATTTGCCGAACTTGGTGTGATCCACCAGCAGAATCCGCCGGTCGGCGGCTTCCATCATGGCGCGGTTGGCGCGGATGACCTGCTCGTCCTGGTGGTAGCCGGTGAGCCCGTACACCGCGGAGGTGGAGAGAAAGAGCACGTCCGCGCGCAGCGAATGCAGCGCGTTCTCGGTGACCACGCCCAGGAAGGCGTCGAACGTCTCGCTGTAGGTGCCGCCGACGCAGATCAGGTCGATGCCGTTTTCCTGTCGCAGGCGCTCCAGGATGGCGTGGGCGTTGGTGATTACCGTCAGCGGCGCGGCCTCCGGCAATACCTCGGCGACCTCGGCGCAGGTGGTGCTGGCGTCGAGGATCACGGCCATGCCGGGCTCGACGCGTTGCAGGGCGGCGCGGGCGAGCTGGCGCTTGCTCTCCAGCGCCTGGGTGCGGCGGAAGTGGTAGTTGCTCTCGAACAACACCGAGCGCTGGGCGCTGGCGCCGCCGCGAACCTTGCGCAGCAGGCCCTGCTTGGCGAGGGTGTCCAGGTCGCGGTGGATGGTCATGCGGCTGACGTCGAAGCGCTCGGCGAGCTCGTCGACCTGGACGGAGCCGACGCGCATAAGCGTTTCCATCACCCGGCTGCGGCGTTCCTCCGCGCTGAGCGCTGTTTCGGCGGATGGGGTCACTGGCGTACCTCCCTGTCGCTGAGTTTCGGCCAAAGCGGTTCCAGGGCCTTGGCGAGCTGGCGGTAGAGGGCGTAGCCTTCGTCGGCCGCCTCGGCCCCCTGTGGATCCGGCTCGTGCGGCGCTGCCGGGTGCACGGCCTCGGCGACGCCGGTATCGATGCCCTCGTACACGCCGCCGGCGACGCCGGCGCAGACCGCGGCGCCGAGCGCGGAGACCTCGTTGGCGGACACCGTGCCCACCGGCAGGCGGAAGTTGTCGGCGAAGCGCTGGCGCAGCACCGGGTTACGGACGCCGCCGCCGGCGGCCCGGGCGCGTTCCAGGGGGAACGCGGCCTTGAGGGCGTCCACGTGGGTGCGGTGGTTGTAGGCGATGCCTTCGAGCACCGCGAGCAGGACGTGCCCCCGGGTGTGCCAGCCCTTGAGCCCGAACAGGCCCCCGCTCGCCCGGTCGGACAGCGGCGAGCCGTAGAGGAACGGGTGGAAGAAGACCCCGGCGCGGTCCTCCGCCGCGCGTTCGATCTCTGGCTGCAGCGTGTCGAACACCGAGCCGCCCCGGGCTTCGGCCTCGACCTGCTCGCGCTGGCAGAATTCCCGCAGCACCCAGTCGATGTTGGCGCTGGAGGCGGGCGAGATGGCCATGTTCATCCACTCGCCGGGCCGGAAGCCGTTGCGGCAGGCGACGCTCGGGTTTCGCGCCGGGTGCGTCGAGATGGTCTCGTTGATGCTGTAGGTGCCGGCGACCACGGTGAGCTCGCCGGGGTGGATGTTGCCGAGCCCGATCGCCGCGGCGGTGACGTCGTGCAGGCCCGTGGCCACCGGTGTGCCGGCGGGCAGGCCGGTCTCCGCCGCCACCTCGGTGCTGACGCGCCCGGCGGAGGCGTCGCAGGCCACCACCGGGGGCAGGCACGGTTCCAGCGCGGAGAGGCCGAACAGGCGCAGCGCCTCGGCGGAGTAGTCCTGCGTCTCCACGTCGGTGAACGACTCGCTCGCCTCCGTGGGATCGGTGGCCACCTCACCGGTGAGGCACAGTCGGATCCAGTCCTTGCAGGCCATGACCCAGCGCGTGCGCGCCAGGCACTCGGGCCGCTCCTCGGCGAGCCACGCGAGCAGCGTGGCCGGTGCCGAGACGTGCGGGGTCTGGCCGGTGCGGGTCAGGGCCTCATCGGCGACGCCGACCCGCTGCCAGCGCTCAAGCACCGCCACGGCGCGGCTGTCCAGCGACAGGATGCCGGGACCGGCGGGGCGGAGGTCCGCGGTGACCGGGTACAGGCCGTCACCGTGGGCGGTGACGCCGACCCCGCGGACGCGCGCGGCGTCCACGCCGGGGGCGGCCAGGGCGTCGCGGATGGCCGCCGCCGTCGCGGCCCAGGCCTCGTCCATGTCCCGCTCCACGTGGTGGGGGTGGGGGTAGTGGACGGTGATGCGCCGTTCGCCCACGGCGACCTCGGTCCCGTGGCGGTCGAAGACGACCGCCTTGGTCACCGTCAGGCCGCTGTCGATGGCGAGCAGGAGATTGTCGCTCATGCCGCCTCCGCCTGCAGCCGCATCCGGCCCTGGAGGCTCGCCAGATAGATGGCGGCCAGCAGAATCAGGCCGAAGGCGATTTGTCGCACCGACGGCTCGATGCCGTAGAGGTTCATGAGGTTCTCGATGATCGCGATCACCAGCACCGCGGCGAAGATGCCGCCCACCCGGCCGACACCGCCGGTGAGGCTGGTGCCGCCGAGGATGGCGCCGGCGAAGACCATGAGAATGTCCCCCTGACCCATGTCCGCGGTGACCGACTGCAGCCGGCCTACCTCCAGGATGCCGCCGACGGCGGAGACCAGGCCGGCGATCACGAATACCAGTGTCTTGGTGCGGGGTATGTTGATGCCGGCGATGTAGGCGGCGTTGCGGTTGTTGCCCAGGGCGTAGATGTCCTTGCCCAGACGGTGGCGGTTGATGAGCACCCAGGCGGCGGCGTAGAGCGCCAGCCAGACCACCACCGGCACCGGCACGACGCCGCCGATGCGCCCGGAGCCCAGATAGGTCACGGACTCGGGGAGGTAGTAGATGCCCTCGGGGATGAGGAAGATCACCACGCCCCGCAGCGCCAGCAGCATCGCCAGGGTCACGAGAAAGGCGCTGACCCCGAGCCGGACGGTGAACAGCCCGTTGAACAGTCCGATCAATGCGCCCATGGCCAGGGTGATGGGAATGACGAGGCCCGGCCAGAGGAGCTCCCCGGCCCACTGGGTCACCAGCACCACCGCCACTGTGGGGGCGACGGCGAAGGTGGACTCCAGCGACAGATCCAGCTCCGCGGTGAGCAGCACGAAGAACAGCCCCAGCACCATGCAGCCCAGCGGCGCCGCGGCCCAGAGCACGTTGGTGAAGTTGCGCACCGAGATGAAGCCGGGAACGGTGGTGCCGATGGCGATGAGCAGTGCGAGTAGCAGCCAGATGAGGTGCCGCTCGAACAGCGGGAATACGAAGCGCTTCATGGTCGTGGTCATTGGTCCGTGACCCCCTGAATAGTTCGATACAGCTCGGCGACGGTGAAGTCGTCGGCGCCACGCTCGAGCGTGCGCACCACGCACCCGCGGTAGAACACGAGGATGCGATCGCAGACCTCGATCATCTCGTCCTCGCTCTCGCTGGTCATGATCACGCCCGTGGTCTCGGAGAGCTGACGGCGCACGGTTGCCAGCAGCGCCGGCTTGGAGGCGATGTCCACGCCCCGGGTGGGCTCGTTGAGCAGGAAGACGCTCGGTTCGGCCAGGGCCAGGCGGTTGATGAGCACTTTCTGCTTGTTGCCGCCGGAGAGGAAGTCGATGGGCGTGGCGGTGGAGCGGGTTTTCACGCCGGTCTCACGGGTGTAGGTCTGCACTGTCTCCCGCGTGCGCTGGCTGTCGATGAAGCCGCCGGCGCTGAGGAACCGGCCGTAGCTCGACAGCAGGGTGTTTTCCGCCACCGTCATGTTCTGGACGATGCCCTCGGCCTCGCGGTGCTTGGGCAGATAGACGATGCCCCTGGCAATGGCCTCTTCGGGCGTACGCGGGTGCGCCGGTTGGCCGTGGAGCCGGACCGCGCCGCGCGCCTTGCGGTGCAGTCCGAAGATGGCCTCCATCGCCGCTTCCTTTCCCGAGCCGTCGAGGCCGGCGAAGCCCAGCACCTCGCCGGCACGCAGCTCGAAGCTCAGGTCGTCGAACGCCCGCGGCAGGCTCAGATTCCGCGCTTCCATGACGGTGCGGGCGTCGGCGGCCACCGGCTCGCGCTCCTGTTTCAGCGCCTCGATGCTCGCCGCCGTGTCGCCGACAATCCATTCGGCGAGCGTGCGCTCGCTGCTCTCGGCGGTGGCGAGGGTCGCGACCCGGCGGCCGTCGCGCATGACCGTCACCCGGTCGCAGAATTCCATGACCTCGGAGACGTGGTGGGAGATCAGGGTGAACGACAGCCCCGGCGTCTTCGCGAGCAGATCGCGGAGCAGCCGCAGCAGTGCCTGCTTGCGCGAGCGGGACAGCGAGGCGGTGATCTCGTCGAGCAGGATGCCCCGTGCCTGGTCGATGTAGTAGGCGCGGGCGAAGGCGAGCAGCTGCTGGCTCTCGATGGGCAGATCCCGGATGGTCGTGTGCGGCGTGACGCCGTCGAGCTCCAGGGTCTCGATGATCTCCCGGGCCTTGCGTGTCATCTCCCGGGGGCGCAGCAGGCCGAACCGGCCGGTTATGCCGGCGCCCATGAACAGGTTGTCCGTGACCGACAGCAGCTCGGCGAACTGCGGCTCCTGGGGGATGAGGACGACGCCGTGCTCGCGTGCCCGCGCCGGTGTGTAGGACTGGGCGTGCACGCGGTGCCCGCCCACCTGGATCTCGCCCTCGGTGGGGCGCTGCAGGCCGGCGATCATGCTCACGAGCACGGATTTGCCGGCGCCGTTACGGCCGATGATGCCGTGCAGCTCACCGCAGTCGACGCGCAGGTCCACGTTGTCCACGGCCAGCACGCCGGGGAAGCGCTTGGTCACGCCGTGCAGGGCGAAGGAGACGTCCGCGGCCGGGCTAGCCGCCGGGCGCTCGAAGGGGGCGGGAGCCGCCACGCCCCCCAGGCGTGACGGCTCGTCGCGGTGCATTTCTCGCTGGAACATCGCTGGCTCCCCGCGTGCCTTATTGCGGATAGCTCGGGAGCGAGCCGTTCTCGTCCTTGTACATCCGGTTCGACCAGATGCGCGGGTCGTCATGGGGCACGTCACCGGGGACGGTGTAGGCCTGGGTTTTGAACCACGGTCCCTTGAAGCCCTGGTTCTCCATGACCTGCACCGGGCGCCAGAGCTCGTCGCCGTTCAGGGTCGCGCCGATTTCGGGCAGCTCGGCGCGGTTGTCGTTCATCTGCTGCCAGAGCAGTTGCATGGTCATCACGCCCTCGCCGACCGCCGGCTGCACGGAGACGTGGTCGATGTCGCCGCGGGCGACCGCCTGCAGCTCCGGCACGGTGCCGTCGATGGTGGTGACGGGGATGTGGCGGCTGTCGTCGCGGGGGTAGAGCAGCCCCTGGGCCTTGAGGGCCGGCACGGCACCGCCCACGCCCATGGTGCCGTCGATGCTGGCCACTGCCAGGAGGTTTCCGCCGCCGTGGCGGGAGATGATGTCCTCCACCGCGCTGCGGGCGTCGCCGCCGTTGCAGCCGGCCTCGCGGGTCTCGATGGCGAGGTTGTCGTGCTTCTCGGTGATGGGATCGAGCACCGAGCGGTAGCCGTTGTGCCGGTCGATGTCGAACGAGGCGGTGATGATGCAGCGCAGCTCTACGATGACGCCGCCTTCCTCCGCCCAGTTCTCGCCGCGCAGCTCGGTGAGCCGATTGACGATGGCCTCGCCGCCGAGCCGTCCGGCGGTCTCGTTGTCGAATGCGACGAAGACCTGCTCGGAGTCGGGGACGTAAGCGTTACTTGTAACGACCGGAATGTTATCGCGCTGCATCTGCGCGAGAGAGGCGCGCATGGCCTCGCCACGCCAGGGCACCAGCAGCACCCCGTCCACGCCGCGGGCGAGCTGGGCGTCCAGGAAATTGCGCTGCTCGCCCACGTCGTTGGCGCCGAATACCCGGAAGTTGATGTCCACGCCGTGTTTTTCCTCGATGCGCTGGCGCTCGAGCTCCTGGCCGAGCTGTACGCCGTTGAAGTAGATGTCGTCCGGCGCCCACCGGACCACGGCGACGTCGTAGCTGTCCTGCGCCAGGGCGCTACCGGCCGTGAGGGAAAGGGCGAACGTGGCCGCAACGGCCGCAAGTCGGTTTCGCATCGGTCTCCTCCACTTGCCCGGAAACGGTTCGGGCGATGTTTTGTACTACTGATCCTGTTATATGAAACAGGTTCGGCGTTATTTATAGCACACAATTTGTGACAAGCAACATAGTCATTGTTACGACTTGGGAGGTCGCGTGTTGGGCGACGCGTCCGCGTTCGGTATGGAGGCAATGGGAACGCGACGTGCGCGTGCCGCGTGACGAGGGCTGGCACGCGGACGCGGTCACGTGGTTGGTGGCTGCGGGGCTGCCGATGGCGTGCGGTAACGGCGGCCGGCACGGCGCGTGGGGCTGTCAGCCGCAACGCGGAGGCCTGTGCCGGCGGGGGAGGTGGGTGTCGGTGTGGCGCCCGGCGGTAGTCCGGACGCCAGGGCGGGTCAGGCTGCCAGCCGTGCGTTCGCGACCTTGCTCACGATGCGCAGGTAGCCGTCCGCGTCCCACGCGGCGCGACCGATGAACAGGCCGGCAACTTCGGGCAATGCGGCCAGATCTGCGCAGTTGTCTTCGTTGACGCTGCCGCCGTAGAGCACCGGCAAGGGCTGGTCGTCGGCGGTGCGCGGCAGTGCCTCGCGCAGGCACCGGTGGATCCACTGCGCGTATTCCGGGGTGGCCGGACTGCCGCCGTCGCCGATGGCCCAGACCGGCTCGTAGGCCAGCAGGCAGCGCCCGAGCTGCTCGGCGCTCACACCGCTCAGGGCGATCTTCGCCTGGCGCAGCACCGTCTCCTCGGTGGCGCCCAGTGCCTTTTCCGTGGCCGTCTCGCCGATGCAGATAAGCGGGCGCAGCCCATGGGCCAGAGCGGCCTTGACCTTGCGGTTGACCGCCTCATCGGTTTCGTTGAAATACTCACGCCGTTCTGAGTGGCCGAGCTCCACGATATCCGCGCCGCAGTCAATCACCATCGTTGGCGACACCTCGCCGGTGAAGGCCCCGGCGTCCGCCCAGTGCATGTTCTGGGCGCCGACCATCACCGACTCATCCGCCAGCTCCCGGCAGACGGTTTCCAGTGCCGTGAAAGGGGGAATCACGAAGCCCTGCAGGCGTTCGTCGCTGTCCAGCAGCGTCGATGCCCGCAGTGTGCGAGTGAAGTTCCGGGCTTGCGCGAGGGTCTTGTTCATCTTCCAGCTGGTGCCGATCCAGAACGGCTGATCCATGGGGCTCTCCTGTTCATAGTTGGCGTTCGGGCGCTGGCGTCTTCGGCCGCGGGCGAGTCGACCCGGCGAGGTATGTAACACCAAATTCGATATTTGTATCAATTTATTTGGTACTTGTCTCATGGCCACCGATGAGCGTGGCCATGAGGCCAGCGGCTGCTCATCGCTCGTGGAGCGGGCATGGGGATGGGAGAGCCGGAGGGATCAGCGCGTTACGACCCGAATATTCACACCGTCTTCTTCGAGACCGGCGGCCAGGTCGGCATCGAAATCCTGCGTCGTCAGTACGGCATCGAACTCGCTGAGCTCGCCCAGTCGGTTCAGTGCCGTGGTCCCGAATTTCCGGTGATCGACGAGCAGCACACGGCGAGAGGCTGCCGCCATCATGGCGCGCTTCGCCTTGACGATCTGCTCGTCCTGGTGGAACACGATGGTGCCGTTCACCGCCGATACCGACATGAACAGCACGTCGGCGCGTAGGGCCGCCACGGCGTTTTCGCACACCAGGCCGAAGAACGCGTTGTAATGGCGCGAATAGGTGCCGCCGAGGCCGATCAGTGAGATATCGGCGGCATCGCACAGTCGTTCGAGAATGCCGAAGCTGTTGCTGATGACCGTGAGGGGCTTGTGCGCGGGCAGCAGCTCGGCGAGTGCCAGCACGGTGGTGGAATCGTCCAGCATCACGCATTGCCCGGGCTCGACGTGGGCAAGGGCGGCGCGGGCCAGGGAGGCCTTTTCCTTGGTGGCGGTGCGCAAGCGATAACGGTAGTCGCTTTCGTAGAGCGCGCTGGGCAGCGCCGAGGCGCCGCCGCGAACGCGCCGGATCACCCCTTCGTGTTCCAGGGCGTCGAGATCCCGGTGGACGGTCATCCGACTGACGCCGAAGTCCCTGACCAAGTCCTCTATGCCCACTGAGCCATGGCGCAGGATGTAGTCCAGTAGCTCGTTACGTCGGACTGTTGTCGACATGCCTGAATCGGTCCCTCTTTCCGGATCGCGACTGTGCAGAACTGTAAGACGCGTGTCCATTTCGCGGAGTCCCTGATAGCGCTCCATTCAACCAGCGTTGTTTTGCCGCTACGACCGCGGGAAGAAGCCTCGGCGTCGAGGTAGACGTCCGCGTCAGTCATCGCGTGAATTTTGCGCGAAATCGTCCCGGCGTTGGACATGGCGATAGCTCACCCGATTCGGAGCAAATTGTTCAGCATGGCGTGGGTATTTACTGCGGCGGTGGGAGACGTGCAGTAGCCCGCGCATCGGGGGCGGGGGCAGGTGGTCGTCCCGACGAAAAGTCGTCCCCCTTCTCGGCGTATCGACCCTCCTGGATGCGTGACGCGATCCCGGGATCCGCGCACAAGTTGATGATTGGCGGTTACAATTTTCGGCGTTACCCATC
>NZ_JBNAZM010000081.1:0-10493 GCF_051195215.1 Arhodomonas sp. AD133
AACCGGCAATTACAGAACGCTGGGAAACGCCGAAATCTACGCCGCATCAGTCGGTTGCGAGTTTTTCAGAACCGACTTCTCCAACTCGCTGAGGCCGCCCGCCAGCTCCTCCAGCGGATGAACGACGACCACCGGCGCGGCCTTCAGCCACCGGCGCGGCAACAACGTCTTCATGAAATGCTGCAGGGCTTTCTCCGCCGCAGCGAAGTCATCGATCAGAACACGTTGATGCTCGAAACCGTTGACCAGCTCGAACGGCTTTCCCCCGCGCGACGCCTGCGTCTGCGCATCGCCCCCGATAGCCAGCACCGTCGGCGATTGCCCTTTGGACAGGGCAACCACCGGAGCGTCCTCGACGGTACGTCCGGAAGCACAGTCGCGAAGCGTAAGCCAATCCCGCCGTACGCGGATGTAGACCGGTCCAATCGCGAAGATGCCCCCGATTCCATCGCCGTTGCGTGACACGCTATCTCCCCATTGTTGTATACGGCTCTCGGCTCAGCCCGGCTGAGCCTGCGAAGTACCCGGAGCGGTCCAAAGGCTGATCGCTCAAGAGTACTCCATGATCATCAGTGCCACTGCGGGCGCCTCGAGCGCAATGTAGACATGAGCGACGTCGCCCGGGAATCGCATGTAGTCGCCTACGGCAAGTTCCGCAGGGTCATCCGCGGGACCTACCCGCAGCCGTCCCTCGATCACCACAATGTGTTCGACGGTTCCGGGCATATGCGCATCCGAACGGCGCGCAGCGTCGGCTGCGAGCTCAATGCGATATACGTTGTGTCGGACGCCGGACGGACACGCGGACAGCAACCGCGCGGTGAAGTCCGTCTCCTCCGCACGTGTCGTCACGCCCTCGCCGGCACGCAGCACGCGAATATCCGGTTGCGGCATCTGGATCAGTTGCGCAAAGGGCACGTCCAATGCGACGGCAAGCGCCCAAAGGGTCTCCACGCTCGGGTTGCCCTTTGCGGCCTCGAGCTGCGTCAACGTCGACTTGGCGATACCCGCCCGGCGCGCCAGAGCCGAGGCGGACACGCCCTGGCGCTGGCGCTCGTCCTTGAGTCGACGTGCGATGGCGACGACCAGATCGTCGGATGTCGGGTTGTCGGTAGCGTCTTTCATATCGATTCAGGAACGGTCACCCGCGCCGTCCGGTTGACAGGCTTCGCATGATTCGGTTGATATATCGCCCATGCGTTCGATAAATAATCCAGTCCATGCCGTTCTGCTCCGCGACGTGGTGCCCGTCTGCGTGGCTTATACGCTGGTCGGGCTGTCGTTCGGGGCGATCGCGACCTCTTCCGGGGTACCCTTGGCGGTGCCGATCGTACTGTCGCTGCTGGTATTCGCCGGCAGTGCCCAATTCGCCGCGGTGGGCATTGTGCTTGCCGGCGGCAGCGCCGCGGCGGCCATCGTGACCGGATTGATGATAAATGCAAGGTTGATGGCCTACGGTTTCGCCGTGCGCGACGCACTCGGTCGTTCGTTGTGTCGACGCCTGTTGAGCGCGCATCTGATGACCGACGTGAATACCGCCATCGCCCTGCAGCAGGATCAGCCGGCCCACCGCCGCGCGCTATTCTGGCAATCGGGCATGGCCATCTTCATCGTCTGGAATCTGGCAGTCGCCGCCGGCGGTATCGCGGGCCGTCACATTGCCGATGCGAACGCATTCGGGCTGGACGCCGCACTGCCGGCCATCCTCTTCGCACTCATTCGCCCCAACCTGACCGATTCGGCAACGCAGCGCGCTTGCGCCCTCGGCAGTGTGACCACACTCGTCACGATTCCGGTCCTACCCCCTGGTCTGCCGGTGGTGAGCTCCGTCATGGGGCTGCTCGCGTGTATCGGCGTTCGGGCAAGCGATTGAATGCCTCCGCTTCGGCGTCCGGCGGTGCGCTGTCACCGCCGCTAACAAACAGGAGCATCGTTGTCGGTCGACGATCGCGAAGCGCTGGCCGCCCCGCCGGACGTGAGAACGTCGGCTGCCAGAAGCAGCCGACCTACGTGACTACGTCTTGACCGGCAACGGAGTATCTACGGCGCCGGCGCGTGCCGGAAGCCGGGTAGGTTGGCTGCACTTGGCAGCCGACATCTCTGTGACGGGTATGTCGGCCAGCGCTGTGCGCTCGCCGACCTGCGGCGACTGTTCAGCGATGTTCATGCACAGCGCGCTTGACCGACAACGGAGTATCTACGTGACTAACGCCGCTAACAAGGGAGCAGCGATGTAGGTCGGCGAGCGCACAGCGCTGGCCGACATGCCAGGCGTGCAAACGTCGGCTGCCAGAGCACGACGGCTCGCGTGTATCGGCATGCAAGGCAAAGACCGGATATGACGGAACGTCGCCGTTGGAGGAGTGACCCATGTGGATCGTGATCATCGCCGGCCTCGCGGGCGGCACATTGTTGTTTCGCCTGACAGGACCGACCGTGGGTGCCTGGCTGGAAATGTCGGAACGTACTGAGCGTCTGCTGACGATTGCCGCAACCGTCATGCTGGCCGCGGTGGTCGTGACGGCCACGCTGTCCGCCCATCAGGACACGCCGGCGAGCATCAGCGTTGCCCGGGTTGCCGGCGTCGGTGCGGGGGCGATTCTGGCCTGGGTGCGACAACCGATGTACGTTGTCGTGATCGCCGCCGCCGGCGTCACGGCAACCTTCCGGTTCGCGGGTATTGCGTAGAGCGCCGGGTTGCCGCTGCTCTGAGGCAATGGACTGTGTCATCGCCGTCATCTCGGGCGGTGGCCACTTCTCGCGCTCATCGAGCCCGCTTCAACCACTCTCTACATCTGACGGTCACACCAAGTACCATCGCCCGCATGCGCCGACGGCGCGTCGGCATCCCTCCTCGCCAACTTACTAATCCGATCATCGATAATGCCACGTGTCAGAGCGCTTGTGCGATTCGGCTGCCAGGCGCGCGAGCGAAGGCGTGGCAAGGTTCACGTCGAGTGAGCGCGACGCCGCAGCCGGGCCGCACAAGCGCTCCCTTCGGGCGAGGCTGTCGGGCGCTCTCGCGGCGTTGCTCGTCGCTCATGTAGCGCTTGCTACACCACGCTCCTCGCGCCTTGCGAGAACGCCCGACAGCCTCGCTGACATGTGGCATTATCGATGATCGGATTAGTATATGGTAGACGAACGCATGGAAGAGCTCACCTGGCGCATCATCGCCGGTCAGACCGTCAGCTTGATCGCGTTTGCGCTGTGCGTCATCGGATTCGCCAGCAAGAGCGACGGGCGTCTCTTCCGGCTTCTGATTTCCGCCAACGTCGCGTTTGCGACCCATTTCATTCTGTTCGAAAGCTGGACCGCGGCAGCACTCACCGCGATCATCGTCGTGCGCGTCTCACTGGCGAACCGGTTCAAAGGCAGCTGGCGGATGATGAGCGCCCTGCTGTTGGTAAGCGTCATCGCCGCCGCGTTGACCTGGCAACGCCCCCTTGACGCCCTGCCCCTCACCGCTGCGGTACTCGGCACCGTCGGCATGTTCATGCTGCACGGCATCGCCATGCGGTTTTTCCTCGCCGGCGCCGCGCTGGCCTGGACGCTCAACAATCTCGCCATCGGCTCTATCGGCGGCACGCTTGCCGAAGCCCTCATCCTCGCCACCAACCTCGTCACCATCGTGCGCATGAGCCTGGATGGCTCCTCGACGGCCACTGAGCCACAGCGGAAAGTATCCTAGATGTTGGCATTCGGCGAGTGCCGCGCGACGGCGATGTGCCGAAATCGGCCCATCCGATCGAATCCAATCAGAGCGTTACTGACCTTTTCGAACCAATAGGCGTGCAAAACCGGGGGCGTCGCAAACCGTAGCGAGCGGCTTCAGCCGCGATCGCCACCGAAAGCGGGCAATAAGCGGGCAATACTAGACGGTGTAATCGCCGACCTCGTCGTACACCGTTACGGATATGCGCTCTCCCAGATTTCGCATCCCCTGCATTTCCGCCGGGTTGTCCTCTTTCCAGAACGCCTTCCAGTCTTCGACGCAGTCCCACCGGGCAATGGTCAGGATGTGGCCGGGGCTGCCGGCCTCCTGAATCATGAAGCTTCCTCTCGCCCCCTTCACCGCGTCATGAATCCGGCTCGTCGTTTCCCGCCACACCTTTTGAAACGCCTGAATGTTATCGGGCTCCACCTTCCACTCATATACGACCCTGATCATTCCGCGTTACCTCTCGCAAGCAGGTTGAGCAACAGAGCGCACACGGCCGCCGGCACCGTACACACCGGGGACGGTCACGAGCGCGGCCACGCCGACCAACGCCGTACGCCATGCCGGAACGTGCCAGATCCGTAAACGCCCACGGGTGTTCTCGTCGATAGCGTCCAGTGCGATGCTCAATCGTTCCATAGCCCTGTACCATCTGACGCTGATGCCAGCGTGCCGCTCGTTGTTCCGCACACTGACTGTGCTTCGAAAGGCGCCGCTAGTGACCTGGCACCCTCGCCTACGAGGACTGCCACCAATCGCCGAGGACTGCTGAGTTATGGCTCCCCAGCGGCTCACCCCCCGGTGACCAATCACCGGGATCCACGACCATGATCTGGATCTGGTGCTCCCGTACGGGTGGCGTGTAACGCGCGGTGAACGTCGCCGTCCATGGGATCTCCTCGGTCGGATCCTCCACGGGAGCCGTGTCCTTCTGCCAGAGCTGATCGTCCACCTCGACGATCTCCTCGATCAGCTCGGCCTCCGTCCAATCCCCGCCAGGCTCCGGCGACGGCGGTCCGGGCGGAGACACACCGTCCGTGACCCGGACGTAGAGGCGCACACCTTCGATGGGGCTCAGGGCGTTGGTCAGCGTGACCTTGATGAGCGAGCTGTCGCCCTCTCGTTCAGTACGCGCCACCACAACGGTCTCACCCGTGAGCTCCCACTCCACGTCTCCCTGACGCACAGCCATGAGCTCATTCACCGGCACCGGCTCCCGGGGCTCCGCAGCCTGGGCGGCATCCGGCTCCGCAACAGGGTCGCCGGTGAGGAACCGGTCGACGATGTCTCGGCTGAAGCGCTCGTCCGTCGCGAGCACCAGCACACGTTCAACGTAAGGGTTGCGGGAATCCAGGTGCGGCACCAACCGCTCCACACCGGCTTGCCCCTGAGCGTGAACCAGCGCACTGAACATGTCCAGCATGCTGAAGAAACCGTTGATGGTCTTCTTGCCCTTCCGGTCCCAGTACTCAAAGAAGCCATCCGGCTGCGGACCGTTGTTCAGATAGGGAACGAGATGGTCCAGATCCTCCGGCCCCATCTCGCGTGCCAACCTGGTTACAGCACTCGCCGGCGTTCCTCCCGCCAGGCACTGCTCGATGGCCGATTCGAGTTGTTCTTTGTCGAAAGCCATTGCACCAGCCTTGTACTTTCGGGCGCGGCAACCGCCACTTCGATGTCTCTACGCCTGCGAAAGGGTGCGCATCAGCGGCGGATTCTTCACTCGCTTGGCAAGCCACAGAACGAATCCAAGCGTCACCACAGCGCCGACGACACCAACGCCGACCGGCCCGAGAAATTCGAGCACGCCGCTGATGACGCGCTTCAGCAACGCCTTGCGTCCGTCGATATCCACGCCCGAAGCATTCACCAGCGTGTTGGCCATGATGACCAGCACGCCGGTCAGCAATACGCTGATGGAAACGAACACGGCAGGCTTGATGGCGGAGCGGAATACCCCGTACTGCTCCTGCTTCTCCTCGAACGCCGGAAGCCTCTGCTTGAGGGCCGCCATCACCTCGCTGACGGTTGCCTCGTCCTGGCAACTCAGCGTCTGGTTGGTCTTCTTTTTCTTGCTGTCCTTGTAGTCGATCGAGATCATCTCGGAGGTCACGTTGCATTTCACCTTGGAAATGCCACTGAACTCGACGGACACGCCGTCCTTCAGGATTTCCCCGACCTCGGCATCGCAGCCCGCATCACGCAAACGGCTCAGCGTCTCATCGATCTCCTTGTCGCTCTTCGTGCAGATGAACAGCGAAGAGTCCCCAAACACAACAACCGAATCAAAGACGGCGCCCCTGTTGTCGATGACCAGCAAGAGTTGTTTCCCCCATTCCTGATAAGTGCCTCATGGCCGCCGTGCCCGGCAGTGTCCCCCACAACCGGAGAAGCCCGGACCGAATCCCCCACCGGAGAACCCCCCGTGGTCCGTGCGTTCGCTCGCTCGACAACCCCAAGTACGGATGTGGCGCCTTTATAGCGCTTTCGACAAACCGTTAGAATCGTATCCGTACGCGCTTACTCTACCGAGTCATCCGTCCATGGCAACCCCGCGCTACTGGCATCCCTGACGGAGCGCCGCCGATGGCGCAGATTTTCCATTGCCCGGTCCACGGCCGTAGGCCTGGTCGGTACGGCCCGCAATGCGGACGGGAACGCCGGGCAGACGCCGGGTTCAGCGGCTGCGCCCACCAGCCCGCAGCAACCACCGGTGATGGACGCTCTCATCGTCGCGACGGCCTTGCGCAAGCGGCAGGTGGCGGCATGGGGCGGACGGGATGATCCAGTGCATCCGAGCTGATTGCGCGAGCCGACCCATGGATGCTAGAAGCGGGCCCTTGTGCAACAAAGGCCAACTTCCATGCTCCGACTCAACGTCATCGTCGCCAGCACGCGGCCCGGTCGGGTGGGCGAGTCCGTGGCTTCGTGGTTCCACGACTTCGCCCGGGAACACAGTCGGTTCGACGTCCACTGGACGGACCTGGCGGACTTCGCACTGCCGGTTTTCGACGAACCCAATCACCCCCGGCAGCAGGATTACCAGCACGAACACACCAAACGCTGGGCGGAAAGTGTCGACGCAGCGGACGCTTACGTTTTCGTGACCCCGGAGTACAACTTCGGCCCTACCCCGGCGCTGGTCAACGCGCTCAACTACGTCTACCACGAGTGGAGCTACAAGCCCGCGGCCTTCGTCAGCTACGGCGGCAACTCCGGGGGAATCCGCGCCGTCCAGACGACCAAGCTCACACTGACGACGCTCAAGGTGATGCCCCTGATCGAGCAGGTCACCATTCCCATGGTGGCTCAGCAGGTCGACAACGGCAGATTCGCCGCCAACGAGCAACAGGAGAAGAGCGCCGGCGCGATGCTGGACGAACTCGTGCGTTGGGCGAAAGCACTCAAGCCCATGCGGGAGAACTGAACCTTCCAGCGAGCCGGAAGCGTACACCCGCATCACTCGCCCTCGACGCGGGCAGCCGCGTTGAGGGCCGCACTTACGAACGCTGGTTGAACCGAGGCACGACAACGGAACTCGATTACTTCTCGACAGCCGACTGCGTTCGCGTCGTCCCTGGCCCAATGGAAATGACAGCGCCAGCCACCCAAGGCGGCCAGTAGCAGCCGGTGAACGCCTCCGTCTGCGTCGTTGACCAGCGTTTTAGGGGGCCCTCTGCTCCGTGCGACCGCAGCCGATTCGTCAGGGCGACATGTGCCTTGATGCCAGGCTGGACCGGCTGTCACCAAGCAAAGCTGCAAGAACCGGCTGTCGTCGAGCGGCTTGCCGCAAGCCATCGCAAACGGACATACAGAGAATATGGAGGCAATGGACATGCTCTTCGCGACCAACCGGACGCCCCGCCAGTCACCGCGCACCCGAATTGATCGCCCCATCTCGTTCGATCCCCAGAACACGACCGCCGCGCAGCACGTGTTCTTCTGCGAGCGCAATGACAAGGACGACTACACGGAGATCGGCGGCAATGCGTTCTTCGAACGTTTGCGCGACCTTCCCGGCGATACGCAAGTGCTGCTTTACATCCACGGATTCAACAGCCCCATGGAGGAAATCATCTTTCCCCACGCCACGCGCCTTCAGGAGCTCCTGGACGAGCAGGCGGATGCGACCCCCCATGGGGTCACAGACACGCGTGTGCACGTGGTCCCCCTGATCTGGCCAACCGAGGATGACCACAGAGTGGCCATCCTCGATGACTACTGGGACGATCAGCGCGCAGCGGATGCAAGCGGACTGGCGTTCGCACGCATGCTGGGCAAGTTCGACCGCTGGCGAACGGACGCCGCCAGGCAGGCGCAGGCAAGGTGCCGCGCCACCGGGAAACCCATGAGCGACTTCCTGTGCACGCGGCGCATCAACGTACTCGCACATTCCATGGGCAACCGCGTACTGCGTGGGGCACTCAAGACCTGGACCGAGGCGTTCGCCCAAGGGCGGATGCCCATGCTCTTCCGCAACGTGTTCATGGTCGCCGCCGACGTGATCAACAGCACGCTCGAAGCCGATGGCGAGGGCCGCTACATCCCGGATTCCGGGCGCAACGTGCTCGTGTACTATGCTGCGGACGACCTGGCCATGCCCGCGAGCAAGCTCGCGAACCTGGATAGCCGCACCGTATCGAAGCGCCTGGGAATGACCGGTCCGCAAGACCTGCAAACCGTTCCCAAGAATGTCTATGAAGTCGACTGCGCCGACTTCAACAATACCTTTGATCCACCGCAGGGGCATTCGTACTTCCTTGCCAGCCCGGATGGCGCGGTGAGCCCGGTCCTGGTGCACATGTACCGCTCGATACGCGACGGTCGCGTACCGGATGGCAGCGTCCGACACCAGAGGCTGGCGGCTCCCTGAAAGACGCCGCGGTTCGCAGCGGTCCCGCTTCGATGGTCGGCTCGCCGGGAGCCGGCTGCGCCACGCCGACCTCGCGCCGCACCGTCATGCCCGCCATCGCCGGCCACGGCGACTTCTGTTGACTCGCGGAAGACGGCTTCGCGACTCGTCCGCGCTCAGCAGCCCATGGCCCCGCTTCAGGCAGGCGTCCGGCTCGACGGCTTACCGTTGGAAGGCTATGGTGCGACTGTCCCTGCTCGATGTCGCAGGCAGGCGGAGGGGCATGATGACCGAGCCGGATATCGCCACGGGCCGACGACACGCACTGCGTGTGGTCAGCGCACACGCCGGTGGCGACGTGGGCCGGGTGGTGCTTGGCGGCATTGGGAACCTCCCTGGCCGCACGGTCGCCGGTCGTGCGCGCTTTCTTCAGGAACACGCTGACGGGTTGCGCCAGCTTCTGATGAATCCGCCTCACGGCGATCTCTCGCACTGCGCCAACCTGGTCGTTCCACCCGCTGCCGCCGACGCGGATGTCGGCCTGATCATAATGGGAACGATGGGGTATCCGGGTTTCTCGGGCTCCAACGCCATGTGTACGGCCGCCGCACTCGTGGAAACCGGAGAACGGCCCATGGAGGAAGGCCGGCGGCCGCTCGCGCTGGAAACGCCGGACGGTGTATCCACGTTGAGCGTCACGTATCGGTCCGGACGGGTCGAATCAGTGGCCTATGACTCACTGCCGGGATTCGTCATGGCAGGCGATGGCGAAGTCGTCCTAGAGGCATGGGGAACGGTACGCTACAGCCTGGCTTATGGTGGAACGTTCTATGCTTTGATCGACGCCACGGGGATCGCGCTCGACCCTGCCACCACACAGGTCGCGGTGCTCAAACGATTCTTCGAAGCTTTCTTCACCGCCACCGCCCCCGGCCTGAAGGTCCGTCACCCGGAGCACGGTCCGGTACAACGGGTGACGCTGGCACTACTGGTCGGCACCACCGAATGGGAATCAGTGGATACACTCGGTGTCCCCGTCGCCGCCTACATGGACCCTGGCGTTATCTGCCGCAGTCCCACCGGAACGGGAACGACGGCCCTGCTGGCATGGCTCGCCGCGCGCGGTGCGATCGCCAGCAGCATGAGCGTCCGCACCCGCTCGCCGTTCGGCAGCGAGTTCCTGGGGACGCTGACGGGTTTTACAACAGTGGCGGATCGCGCCGCAGTACGCACACAAATATCCGGCCGCCCTCACCTGCTATCCGATGCCCGTGTGATCGTCGACCTGGATGATCCGCTCATTGCCGACAACGGGCTGAGCCGGATACTCCTCGCTCCGGTCCATGCTGTGGGCGGTGCGAATGCCCAGCGGCCGGCATGATCCGGCCAACCCTGCGGTTGCCCTTATCCACTCACCTGGCCGCTGCCGTGCGGACCGCTACCCCTCCCGCTGCATCTTCTCGCGCCGTGCGAGCTCCGCCGGCGTGGGCGGGTCCATGGCATAGTCACCGGTTGTCACCGCGCCATCGCGCACATACCGAGCGATCACGATACCGTTGGGCGATACTCGACTGTCAGCCAGTTTGAACGCCGCTGCCTTGGCGCCATCGTCAAAAAGCTTCTTGCCTCTTCCGAGCACGACCGGGAACGTGAACATCTTGATCTCGTCCACGAGGTCATTCGCGAACAGCGTTCGGATCAGGTCCGTGCTGCCTTGTGTAAGCAGCGCCGGCCCGTCTTCCTGCTTCAGCTTGGCGACATCGGACGCCGCGTCCCGGAGGGCCACCGAGCCCTTCCAGGTCAGATCCAGGCCCTTTCGAGTCGCAACATACTAATCATTTAGAAAGTAATGTCATGTTCTGGTAGAATTCATGCCATGAAATGGGAGCGCTCCAGTGAAGGTGTCGATGTGGATTCCAC
>NZ_JBNAZM010000082.1:0-9663 GCF_051195215.1 Arhodomonas sp. AD133
ACCGTCTCTCGGCGCTTCCACCGCCGGATCGTATCCTCGCTGACGCCGAATTCCCGGGCGAGCTCGCGCACCGGCTTATCCGAACGCTGGATCTCCGCGCGGCGCGCCGGCGTGGTCGTGGCGTTTTTGTGCAGTCGAATGTTCACTCGGTTCCTTCCCTGACGCCTTCAATCAGCTCGTGCATCACCTCGCGACCCATCCATAATGCATATCGTGACGGGTCTATGCAATCGTCGGGGACCCGACATTTTTTACCCAGGACTTCCGCTTTGCATCGCCTTCCACGGCTGCTGGTGTTCTGGTCGGCGGCGCAGCCAACGGCCGCACGGCCTGGAAAGACCGGCATGGCCGAACATTGAAGGAACTTCAAAACGCTCGGACAGAGGCCGTGTGAAAGTGCGATTCGACACGTGGACGCGGCCCTGCAACTTCCAGTAGGGCCCTCAGAGAGGGCGTTGTTACCACGTTAGACAGCACCAAGCGTTCTTTGCCAAACATGCTCCACGATATCCGTGTTGGACAAATACTCAACTACTTCAGTTGGCGCAACGTCGATTTCCGGTGACGTCGTTGCATGGCGACGTTGGATACTCCCGCTTACACGCTTGTCTCTCATGTCCCTTACTTGGCCATCGAGTGAAATGCGTCACTCTTTGGCGACGTTTCCGGGTGGGTGCGGCCGTAATTCCAGCGACTGGTGGCGGTTTTCGGGGTGTTGGCACGCCGGATGCACAAACCTTCCCACGGGGTACGCATTCGCGAGTGATGCGAGCCCCGACCGGAACCCCATCGTGAAGGGAGGTCCGCCATGAACGGGAAATGGACAGCGGGGCTGCTCGCCATCCCCTTCGTCGCCGCCGTGACGCTCTCGGCGTGTTCCGATCAGGAGTTCGCGAAGCTGGACCAGGATCAGGACGGCAAGGTCTCGGAAAGCGAGGCGGCTGCCAAGCCGGAGGTCGCCAAGGAGTTCGACGTGCTCGACGCCAACAGCGATGGCAATCTCGAGCGCGCCGAGTTCGCGCGGTTCGAAACGATGGAGCCATCCGCTGAGCAGCAACCGTCGCAACAGCAGCAGACGCAGCAGCAACAGCCGACACAGCAACAGCAGGAGCAGGCGACCGAGCCGGGTAGTGCGACGAGCCAGTAGGTCGCCCGACCGAACGCGCCATCGTGGACACTCGGTTCGTCGGTGCGCCGCGGGGGAATGCCCGCCGTATTCCCCCACGCGGGCGAGTTGTGATCGTCGGCGCGATCGGGACACCTAACGCGTGATTCGGCCGTCGATATCGCCTTCTGCCATGGACGGGCCGGTCGACCATGTCGCTCACGTGTGGCCATGCTCGCGCAGGAATTCGCCCACGGCGTTCGCAAAGCCGGTGGGATTGTCTTCCGGGGCGAAATGGCCGGCGTCCGCCACGTACTGCAGCGTGGCGTTCGGGATGGTGGCGGCGAGGGTTCGGCCCATGCTCGGCGGCAGCCAGGCGTCGTGCTCGCCCCAGAGCACCAGGGTCGGGATCTCCAATGCGCCGAGGCGCGGGACTAGCGGGCGCGCCATGTGCTCGTCGTAGCATTCGACCGCCCGCCAGTAGGCGGCGACGCCCTCGTCACCGCGCCATTGCCGGAGGTAGCCGTCCAGGACTTCGCGTGGCATCGGGTGATGGGTGGTGCGCTCGATGTGTGCCCGGATCATGCCCTCGGCGATGTGGGTCGGCAGGTTGCGGAAGACGCCGATGTTCTCCTTGGCCTGGCGCGAGAAATCGGTGGCGAACGGTGGAATCACCGCGGCGTCGGCGAGAACCAGGGGTCCGAGCGGCAGACCTTCCAGCAGGTGCGCGCGGAGGGCGAAGATGGGGGCGAAGTCGAATGCCACCACCGCCGGGCGCTCGAGCTGCCAGTGCTCGATGAGCTCCACCAGGCGCCGCGGTTGTTCGTCCCAGGAGACGTTCTGATTCGGGAAACGGTCCGAGGTGCCGAAACCCGGCCAGTCGAAAACGTAGACTTTCCAGCTCTCCGCCAGAATCGGTGCGACGTTGCGCCAGATAAACGACCAGTTCGGCGTGCCGTGAAGCAGCACGACCGGGCGCCCTTCACCGAGGCGGTCCCAGCGTATCGTCCCCTGTGGCTACGCAAATGCCTGCGTTAGCGACCAGTCGATCATGCTATTCGTCTCCACGTGCTTGAGGGGGGTGCCTGCGGCGCCGGTTGCGACCGACGCAACGCGACAATCGCTGGGCGACACAGGTGCTCAGTTTTTCGATTGCGTTCCACCAGAAAGCGGAACGCAATTCTCTGGCGCGATTGACGTATTTTTGCCGCGTTCGAGGGTCGATACTTTTCTCGACACCTGCTTTGTCAAAAGCGGGGAATGGGCCCTGCTCTCTCGCCATGATCGGGCTCCCCAGCGCAAGGAGTCGGCGCGCAATTGCGGGCAGAGTGCAAGCTGATCTTCCCCGGAACGCTAAGGAGTTAAGCCCCGCGTCACAAACGAATTCTTCTAATGCTCTGCTTCAATCCGGCTGAACTCCGGGGGCGGTTTGGCCGTGCATTCCGAACGAAAGTCCCGGGCCGGCCCGGCCGGAACGATCGTGGGTTCCAGCTCGCCCAGGTCGTCGTAGTAGTGGGCTTTGATGTGGTCGAATTTCACCGTCTCGGCGACACCGGGTAGTCGGTAGAGCCGTCGGGTGAACGCGGCCAGTGCCGGGTAGTCGGTCAGCCGGTAGCGGTTGCACCGCAGCGCGCCGTGATAGGCGGCGTCGAAGCGCACCAGGGTGCAGAACAGGTGCCAGTCGCTCTCGGTGATGTGCTCGCCGAGCAGATAGGGTTGCCGGCCGAGGCGACGCTCCAGCTCGTCCAGGGTCTCGAAGAGCTCGTGCACGGCCCGGTCGTAGTCCGCCTGACTCCGGGCGAAGCCGGCTCGGTACACGCCGGCGCAGACCCTGGGCAGAATCAGCGCGTTGAGCTTGTCGATAGCCGGGCGCAGCCCCGGCGGATAGAAATCGACGTCCGCGTCACCCCAACGGTCGAATGCGCTATTGAGCATGCGCATGATGTCGCCGGACTCGCGATTGACGATGCGGCCCTCGTGCTTGTCCCAGAGCATGGGCACCGTCACGCGGGTGGTCGCGTCGGGTTTGCCGCGCTGATAGACCTCGTGGAGGTAGCGGCAGCCGTTGGCGTGGTCCGGCGTGCTCATGGCCGTGTCGCCGAAGCGCCAGCCGGCCTCGTCACCCATGCGCGGATGGAGCACGGATAGAGAAATCACGTCCTCCAGCCCTTTCAGCCGGCGGTAGAGGATGGTCCGGTGGGCCCAGGGGCAGGCGTACGAGACGTAGAGGTGATAGCGCCCCGGCTCTGCCGGCAGCGCCGACGCACCGTTCGGACCCGGGCCGCCGTCGGCGGTGACCCGGGTCCGGAACCGATCACCCGTCGCGAGGGCCCGGCGCACGGCCGGTGTCTCCTCGAGATCGCCGTACCATTGCCCGTTGATGAGAGCCTTGATGCGAGCCATCGCGGGTCACCTCGTCAGGCCGCGGTGGTGAGACGCCGCAATCCGTGAGGCAGGCGGCTGCGGCTCAGCGCCCAGGCGCCGTCGCCGAGCATTGCCTGGGCGGCGCAGAGCAGGGTCAGGTAGAGGGGGTACTCCCAGCCGCCGCCGTCGGTATCGAATACCCAGCCGAAGCCGGCATGCCGCCAGATGGCGCCGATGAGGATCGGCGCGAGGAGCACCGCGACCCAACGGGTCTGTACGCCGAGCACGAGCGCGGTGCCGCCCACGACCTCCATGGTGAACACGACGTAGGCGAGCCAGCCGGGCAGCCCGATGGAGGCGAAGAACGCCGCTGTACCCGGGAGCCCGAAGGTCATGAGCTTGAGGACGACGCTATGGGCAAGAAACATCACGCCCAGCGCGACGCGCAGGAGAAACGTGGCATAGGGGGCAAAACGTTCATCGATCATGGCCGTATCCTCCGTTGAGGTGTCGTTCGAGTGTCGGTCCGGCGGACGCCTGACCGCCGGGTTTTCCGCTGGTGTCAGTGGGTGAGGCTGATCGTAGGCTTGCATGGACGCAGTGCGAAGAAGCATTCGTGCAGCTCGCAATTGCAATGATGCGAGTTCTTGGAGGTTACCGCTGCAGTGCGGGTGCTATGCGTGTCTCCTCGCCGGCAATGATCAATGCCTGCATTCAGCAGTTCTGAAAAGACGGTTCAGATCTTTTCGTTTGATTGAATGACTGCGATCCACGAGCCTCGTCGAACGTTCACACGACGAAGGTGCGTTCGATGAAACCGATCTATCGGCTCGTTCCCGCGGGAATGGCGCTCATTGGCGTCACGTACGGCCTGGCCCGGTTCGCCTATGGCCTGTTCCTGCCGGACATGCGGGCGGATGTCGGTCTCAGTCCCGCGCTTGCCGGGGCCATTGGTGGCGGATCGTACGCGGGCTATTGCATCGCGATCGTGACGGCGGCGTTGCTGTCGACGCGCTTCGGACCGCGCCCCATCGCGTGCCTGGCGGGGGTAGTGGCCACCGGCGGGATGGCACTCATCGCGCTGGGCCAGACCCCGGCGGTCCTCGCCGCGGGGGTGCTGATCGCGGGCATGAGCACGGGGTTCTCCTCGCCGCCCATGGCCGACGCGGTCGCGAGGCTGATCGACACCCAGCAGCAGCCGCGCGCCAATGCGCTCATCAATAGCGGCACGTGCGCCGGTATCGTCATCTCCGGGCCGGCGGCGCTGCTCGCCATGGGGCAGTGGCGGGAGGCTTACTGGGCGTTCACCGTGATGGCGTTCGCCGCGACGGTCTGGATTGCCGCCGCCGCGCCCCGCCGTGGGGAGACACGCCACCGTGAGCCCGAACGCGAGGGTGACGCGCTTCCCTGGCGGGCCCTGCTGCGTCCGCGTGCCGCTGCGCTGATGCTGGCCGCAGCGGCCATGGGCTTCGCCAGCGCCGTGTACTGGACGTTCGCCGGTGAGCTCGTCGTCCAACGCCAGGATCTGGCCGCCGGGCTGGCGAACCTGGTCTGGGTGGTCATCGGGATCGGCGGGTTAGCCGGCGCGGCGGCGGGGGATCTCGTTCAGCGATTCGGCATCAATGCGGTCCACGGCGGATCGCTCCTGGCGCTGGCGGTGGCCAGTTGCCTGCTGGTGCTCGTCTCCGCCGGGGGTGCCGGCGTGCTCGTCTCGGCCATGCTGTTCGGCGCTGCCTATATCATGCTCACCGGCGTGTACTTGGTGTGGGGCGTGCGGGTCTATGCTGACCGGCCCGCGATCGGCATCGGCCTGCCGTTTCTCATGATCGCCGTCGGCCAGGCACTGGGCTCGCCCGTGGCCGGACAGCTCATCGAGGCCTTCGGCTATCGGGCCGCGTTCGTGGCCTTCGCCCTCGTCGCGGTCCTCACCACGACGGCGGGGTGGGGATCGGAGTCTGGAGAGGCGACAGAGCGAGCCGTTGGGTATCCTTAGATTCCGAATACGCAGGAGATTCCAGAGACGCAGGGAGATATCCGTCATGGCGCGCAAGTTCGACGAGCTGAAGGAAGGCATGAGCCCCGAAGCACGCCAGCGGGCGGAGGTGCGCACAGAGGAAACGCTTCGCAAGCTGCCTCGGTCCGAGTTGCGGCAGGCACACCGCCTTTCCGCGGACATGCTGACTGACACTTCCGCTGACCCGGCTCATGCACCGGAAGACGACGATCCCGCCCGTGACTGAGGCACCGGGCTGGGGCCTGTTTGCCTTAGCTCGGAGTCACGGGCTCGCGCTGATACCGTTTGACCGACACTAACCTGCCTGCTGCCCTTACCGTCACGCCCTTACCCGGCCAAAAAGCGCAGTGTTTTCGCTGACTTGGCCCTTCAAGCCCAAGGGTAACCGCTAGCACTTTCCGGTGCCGTGCCTGCTACCGGCGGGTACACGCTCGTCGGTCGACGGGTTGCGCCAAAAAACATATTAAATTATATGTTATCGGAAATTGATCCAGGTCATGGACATGTCCTGGGCACACAAGTCGAGGAGAGGAGGAGACGATGGCGACAGTGCAAGCGGGTGCCGAGGCGCCCTACCTGGACGTGGCGGACCCCGCCTTCGTGATCAACTCGGACGAGGTCCACGAGGCCCGCGAGCGCAGCTGGTATGCGCGCACGAGCTACGGCATCGCGGTGCTGCGCTACGAGGAGATGAAGTCGCTGCTGCGTGACCCTCGGCTGCGCCAGGGTAGCGCGGCGTGGCCGCGGCATAACGGTGTGACCGAAGGGCCGTTCGCCGAGTGGTGGTCCCACGTGCTGCTGAACAAGGAGGGTCAGGATCACGCCCGCCTGCGCCGCCTGGTCAATCCCGCCTTCTCCCCCAGGCTCATCTCGGCTCTGACCCCCCGCTTCAAGGCCCTGGCCAACGAGCTCATCGACGCGTTCCACGACAGCGGCCGCTGCGAGTTCGTCTCGCAGTTCGCCGAGCCCTACGCGGCGCGTGTGATCGCCCAGCTCCTGGGGCTGCCGGAGGCGGAGTGGAAGAAGATCGCGGACTGGTCGGCCACCGTGGGCCTGGCTCTCGGCGTCACCCTCAAGCAGGACCTGCCGCAGATCGAGGCCGCGCTGGAGGGCCTGTACGGCTACGCGGACGAGCTCATCGCCGACCGCCGCGAGAACCCCGGCGACGACTTCGTCTCCCGCCTGGTGTTCGCCCAGACCCGCGAGGACCGGCTCTCCCACGAGGAGCTGCGGATCATGGTGGTGCTGCTCATCTTCGGCGGCATGGACACGACCCGCAATCAGCTGGGCCTGGCGCTGGAGATGTTCATGAAGCACCCGGAGCAGTGGCGGATTCTCGCCGAGCGCCCCGAGCTCGGCTCCGCCGCAGTGGAGGAGGTCATGCGGGTGAACCCGACGGTCACCTGGGTGACGCGCGAGGCCGTCGAGGACTTCGAGTTCCAGGGGCTGCACATCGAGCAGGGCACGACGGTGCACCTGTTCTCCGAGTCGGCGGGCACCGACCCCCGGGCCGTGCCCGACGGCGGCTTCGACATCACCGCCGAGCGCCCGCCGCATTTCGGTTTCGGCGGCGGCACCCACCACTGCCTCGGGCATTTCATCGCCCGCTGCGACATGAGCGAGGCCCTGCCGATTCTGGCGCGCCGGCTCCGCGAGCCGCGCATCGACGGCGAGACCGAGTGGCTGCCGCGCAGCGGCAACACCGGCCCGGTGAAGCTGCCCGTGGCCTTCGACCGCGGCGAATGACGTCCACCGGCGTGGGCGCGACATAAACGAGCTAGGAGGAGAGTAGCGATGAAAGTATGCGTTGATCTCAAGAAGTGCCAGGAACACGGGCAGTGCGTGATCGCCGCCCCGGAGGTGTTCGAGTTCGACGACCAGGGCAAGCTCGCATTCGCCGAGCACCCGGACGACGCCCTGCGCGAGGCGGTCGAGGAGGCCGCCGACGTGTGCCCGGAGCAGGCCATCACGGTCGAGGACTGACCCATGACCGGCCATATCCTCATCGTGGGCGCGTCGCTCGGCGGCCTGCGGGCGGCCGAGCAGCTCCGGTCCAGGGGCTGGCAGGGGCGGATCACGGTGGTCGGGGAGGAAGCCTATCGCCCCTACAACCGCCCGCCCCTGTCCAAGGACGTGCTGGGCTCGGATACGCAGACCGATGCGGACGACACGCACCGGGGGCTCGCCTTCCGGCTGCGTGACAGCCTCTCGGACGTGGACTGGCGCCTGGGCCGCTCCGTGGTCTCCACCGCCCTGGAGGACCGGCAGGTCCGCCTGGACGACGGCGAGTCCCTCGTCTTCGACGGCCTGGTGGTCGCCACCGGCCTTCGCTCCCGGCGGTTGCCGCTCGAGGGCGGCGAAAGCGGGCGCCACGTGATCCGCGATCTCGACGATGCCCTCGCGCTGCGGCAAGCCCTCGCCGCACGCCCGCGGGTGGCCGTGGTCGGGTTCGGCTTCATCGGCTGCGAGGTGGCTGCCACGGCGCGCACGCTCGGGTGCGAGGTGACGGTGGTCGGGCCGGAAGCCTGTCCCCTGGAGCGGGTGCTGGGCGGGGCGCTCGGCGCCGCCGTTCAGCGCTATCACGAGGCCCGGGGTGTGGCGTTCCGCCCGGGGCGCACCGTCCGTGCCATGCGTCCCGACTCGGTGAATGGCCCGGTGCAGGGGCTGGTGCTCGACGACGGCGAGGTACTGCCGGCGGAGGTGGTCGTCGAGGCCATCGGCTCGCACCCCAACGTGGAATGGCTCGCCGGCAACGGCCTGGACCTGGGCGACGGGGTGCTCTGCGACAACGCCCTGCGGGTCGAGGGCCTGCCCCACGTGGTGGCGGTGGGCGACGTCGCGCGCTTCCCCAACCCGCTTTTCGACGACGTGCCGCGACGCGTGGAGCACTGGTGCATGCCCACGGATACGGCCAAGCGCGCCGCCCGGACGCTGGTGGATCATCTCGCTGGTGCGCCCGCCGACGAGTCCCCGTTCGAGCCGCTGCCCACCTTCTGGACGGACCAGTTCGATCGCCGTGTGCAGGGCCTGGGGGCGCCCGCTCTCGCCGACCGGGTCGTGGTGGCGGAGGGCGGCCTGGATCTGTCACGGGCCGGTGAGGATGGCCTCGCCGTCGAGTACTACCGCGACGACCGCCTGGTCGGCGCCGCGCTCGTGCAGTGCAAGCACCGGCTCGCGTACTACCGCAAACGGCTGCAGTCCGCCGGCCCGCCGATCGAGGCGCGCCGAAGCGCCGGCACGGCGGGGTGACCGGCCCACACGTCACTACATAACGCGAACCACGCGAGGGAGGAGAGCATCTTGGAACCGACGACTACCACGACGGGCCTCGACGAGCTGCGGGTCATATGCGCGGACCTGGAGGCCCGGCCGCTGTTCTGGACCGGCGAGGGGCGCCAGCGCCACGGCTTCGAGCCGGAGGTGGCGGAGCTCATCGGCGACGAGCTCGGCATCCCCGTCTCCTGGGTGTTCACACTCTGGAGCGAGTTCATGCCCGCGCTCAACGCCGGCAAGGGCGACGTCATTCTCTGCGGCCAGGGCATCAGCGACTACCGCAAGCAGTTCGTGGACTTCACCACGCCCTACGCGATCTTCGACGAGTCGGTGCTGGTACGCGCCGATGCCGCCATCCGCGGCCCGGCCGACCTGGCCGGTGTGCGCGTCGCCGCCATCGCCAACAGCGTGAACATGGCGCTCGCGGAGACGTTCGACGGGGCGGTGCTGGCGCCCTTCGACGGTGCCAGCGACGACGTCTTCGGCGACATGATCGCCGCCCTGCGCGCCGGCGAGGTGGACGCCGTGGTCGACGACGACGTGGCCCTGGTGCCCGTCGGCGACGATCCGGCGTTCCGGGTCGCCTTCACCGTGCCCACCCGCAACGAGTGGGGCGTGTCCGTCGCCAAGGGGCGGGAGGACATCCTCCACCAGGTCGACGGTGCCCTCGCCCGGGTCAGGGCGGACGGCCGCCTGGAGCGCGTCTGGCGGCGGTGGCTGCCGGATCTCGCCTACCCGTTCCGACAGCCCGAGGGGGCATAGCACAGATGCCGGAGACGACCGCAGGTCGGCGGCCGCGAAGATGTCGGCTGCCAGGAGCAGCCGACCTACGCAGACTGCCGGCGATGGTTGCGGAGTCTCGAGTACCCGCTTCAACGGGGGGTGAATGCTCGATCTGTCTCTGCTT
>NZ_JBNAZM010000083.1:0-9027 GCF_051195215.1 Arhodomonas sp. AD133
CGAAAGTAGGTCATCGCCAGGCTCTTACTACCTAAACCCCCTGCGGTACAAAACCGCAGGGGGTTTTTTCATTCCACAAAAACCTACCCCATGGCCGACAACGACAAGCGGCTTTCGCCTGCGCCCGTGCCCGGCAAACGCTGACGCGCCCGAGCCAGCGCGGGGGGACGAAGTGGGAGTGTTGTCCACCGCGGCCGAGGCACCCGTCACGCGGACGCCCAATGCAATGCGCGCGTGTGGACAAATCAGTTAAAGTGTTGCGTCCAGTCCGCCCCGCGCGCAGGGATAGCGTCGGGGCACCCGGAAAGGTCATCGCGGAGGCAGTATATGGCAGGCGGTTCGGTTAACAAGGTCATTCTGATCGGTAATCTCGGGGCGGATCCGGAGGTGCGTTATGCCCCCTCGGGCAGCGCCATCACCAATATCCGGATCGCGACCTCGGAGCAATGGCGGGACAAGCAGACCGGGGAGCGCCAGGAGCGCACCGAGTGGCATCGTATCGTGTTCTTCAATCGCCTTGCGGAGATCGCCGGCGAGTATTTGCGCAAGGGCTCCAAGGTCTATATCGAAGGCCAGCTGCAGACGCGGAAATGGCAGGGGCAGGACGGACAGGACCGGTACACCACGGAGGTCGTAGCGCGGGAGATGCAGATGCTCGACTCGCGTTCCGAGAGTCCGGCACCGGGACCGCGTGGCGGCGGTGGTGGGCGACCGGGTGGCGGTCAGCCCAGCGAGCCGGCGCCACAGCAGGAGCCGCCCCAGGACTTCGACGACGACATCCCCTTCTGACGGGCACCGGGGCTGACGCCAATCCATTCTGACGCCGGGGCCGGCATCGGCGCTGGCCGGTGTCGACCAGCGATCGTACCGAGCAAGGACCATTATGGCTCAGATGATCTTCTACCAGAACATCATTCCGCTGGATCGCGAGCAGCACCGCGATCTCCGCGTGCGCAACCGCCCCGGTTATGCGCCGCAAGCGCGGGAGACCCACTACGTGCCGCTCGGTGGCGCCGAGTTCTTCCAGGCGGCCCGGGATTACCCCATCGTGTTCTCCGGGGAGGGGGACACCCTGGGCCCGGTGGCGCTGCTGGGCCTGCGTGAAGGGGAGAACCTGTTTCTGGACGACCATGATCAGTGGCGTGGCGGCGTGCACCTGCCTGCTTTCGTGCGTCGCTATCCCTTCATTCTGGCCGACAACGGCGAGGGGAGCGGCTTCAGCATCGGCGTTGACGAGGACAGCGAGGTGCTCTCGCGGGCCGAGGGCGATCCGTTGTTCACCGACGATGGCGAGTACAGTGAGGCGCTGAATGGCTATATCCGCCTGATGCAGGAGTTCTACCAGGACATGCAGCGCACGCGGGCGCTAACCCAACGGCTCGTCGATCTGGACGTTCTCGTCGAGCGGGCGGTGGAGATCGGTGCGCCGGATGGCCGCACGTTCCAGTTGGGCGGGCTCAAGTTCGTCGACGAGCAACGACTTGCCGGGCTCAGCGATGAGCAGCTGGTGGCGCTGCAGCGGGACGGGTACCTGGGGCGTGTCTATGCCCACCTGGTCTCCGTGGGCAACCTCCAGCGCCTCGCTGCCGACGTTCCCGCGTAGACCACGGACTGGCTGACGGAACGGCGGCCATGCGGCTGAGCAAGATCAAGCTCACCGGCTTCAAGTCGTTCGTGGATCCGACCACGGTGGTGCTTCCGGGCGATCTGGTCGCCATCGTGGGGCCCAACGGGTGCGGCAAATCCAATGTCATCGATGCGGTGCGTTGGGTGATGGGCGAGAGCTCGGCGAAGCACCTCCGCGGCGAATCCATGGCGGATGTCATCTTCAACGGTTCCACCAGTCGCAAGCCGGTGGGGACAGCCGCTATCGAGCTCATCTTCGACAATTCCGATGGGACGCTCGGCGGTCAGTATGCGAGTTACAACGAGATCTCGGTGCGCCGCCAGGTCAATCGCGAAGGCCAGTCCGCTTACTACCTCAACGGCACCCGTTGCCGCCGCCGCGATATTACCGATGTTTTCCTCGGCACCGGTCTCGGGCCACGCAGCTACTCGATCATCGAGCAAGGTATGATCTCGCGGGTGATCGAGGCGCGGCCGGAGGAATTGCGCCGGTACCTCGAGGAAGCGGCGGGGATCAGCCTCTACAAGGAACGGCGACGCGAGACTGAACGGCGCATCCGGGACACGCTCGAGAATCTGGAGCGGCTCGAGGACGTGCGCGAGGAAGTCGGCCGTCAGCTCGAGAAGCTCAAGCGCCAGGCCGACACCGCTGAGCGTTACAAGGCGCTTCGTGCCGAAGAGCGACAGCGTCGGGCCGAGCTGTACGTATTGCGCCTGCAGTCCCTGGAAGCGGAGCGTGAGCGTCTCGAGCAGACGCTTCGTGAGCGCGATAACCAGATCGAGGCATCCCTGGCGCGGCAGCGGGAGCTGGAGCGCGAGGCGGAGACCGTGCGGGCGCGCCACGGCGAGGACAATGACCGCCTCAACGACGTTCAGGCCCGCTACTATGCGATCGGCTCCGAGATCGCGCGTATCGAGCAGCGCATCAATCACCAGCGCGAGCTGCGTGACAGCGGAGCGCGCGAGCAGGAGCGAGCCCGCGAGAGCCTGGAGGAGCTCGATGCGACCCTGGAGCAGGACCGGGAGAAGCTGGCCGTTCTCGAAGAACGGTTGGCCGAGCTCGGTCCGGAGCGAGAGGAGGTCGCCGAGCAGGAGGCGGCCGCCGAGGAGCGCCTGCGGGCTGCCCAGGAGGCGCTGGAGGCCTGGAGCGAGCGCTGGGACCGCTTCAACGCGGAAGCCGCGGAGCCGGCTCAGGTCGCGCAGGTCGAGCGGGCGCGTATCGAGCAGCTCGAGCGGCGCGGCGAAGAGCTCGCGCGCCGTCGGGATCGCCTTCAGCTGGAGATCGAGCAGCTCGAATCGGAGGCGAATGATGCCGAGCTGCGCGGCGCCGAGGAACAGGCCGAGGCGCTTGCGGAGCAGGCAGAGGATCTGCGCGATGCGCTCTCCCGATCACAGGAAGCGGTCACGGAGCTCGAAGAGCACAACGATGAGCTGACCGACGAACACAACAATGCCCAGGGGGAGCACCACCGCCTGCAGGCACGGCTGACTTCGCTGGAAACCCTGCAGGAGGCCGCCCTCGGTGACGACGACGCCACGGCACGCTGGTTGGCCGACAATGGCCTCGACGCCCAGGAGCGCCTGGCGCACCACCTCCGTGTCGCTCCCGGCTGGGAACGGGCTGTGGAAGTGGTGCTTGGCGAACACTTGCAGGCCGTGCTGGTGGACCGGCTCGACGGCTGCCTGGACGCGGTGTCGGCGTTGGATGCCGGCTCTCTCGTGCTTCGGACCCGAGACGACGTCGCCGGCGGCGACACGGCGGAGGCGGGCACGCTCGCCGCGCAGGTGGACGCGCCCTGGCCGTTGACGGATCTCCTCGCGCGCGTGCGCACCGCCACGGACATGGCGTCGGCCCGGGCGCTGGCGGCGGAGCTTCAGCCGGGTGAGGTGGTGGTTACCCCGGATGGGTGTTGCCACGGCCCGAACTGGGTACAGGCCAACGGCTCCACCGATGATGACGATGCGGGGGTGCTCGCCCGCGAGCGTGAGATCGCCGCGCTGCGTGAGCAGATTGCCGAGCTCGGCACACGCCTCGAGAGGCTCGGCGAGCGCCGCCATGAGGGCCAGCAACAACTCGCCGAGGCTGTCGAACGTCGTGACGAGCGCCAGGATGAGCTCAATGCCGTGGAACGTGACCACAGTGCGGCGCTCGCCCGTCTGGAGACTATGCAGCGCCGGGTCGCCGAACGCCGGGAACGGCGTGAGGCGCGAGCTGCGGAGCTGGAGGAGCTGGCTGAGGAGATTGCCACTGGTGCCGAGGACGTGCGCGCCGCGCGCAAGCGCCAGGACGAGGCCCTCGACCGCAGTGAAGCCCTGGATGCGGAGCGCGAGCGTCTGACCAACGAGAAGCTGGAACGCCAGGAGGCGTTGGACGAGGCCCGCTCCGCCCTGGATGACGTCCAGGCCCGGCGCCACGATCTGGCGGTCAAGCTCGAAGGTGCCACGACCGCCCGGGACTCACTCCGGGAGAGTGTGGTCCGCATGGAGCGACAGCGCGAGAGCCTGCAGGAGCGGCTGACCGAGCTCTCCGAGAACCTGGCGGCGCTCGATGACCCGGACGACGAGCTCGCCGAGGAGCGTCAGCGCCTGCTCGACGAGCGCCAGGGCGTCGAGCACGAACTCTCCGAGGCACGGGCCAGACTGGGCGAGGCCGAAGCACGGCTGCGCGAGCTCGATCACAACCGCGGCGATGTCGAGCGTGAGGTCGGCGAGCTTCGCGAGGGGACCGAGTCGGCGCGTTACCGCAGCTACGAGCTCAAGATACGCGCTCAGACACAGGCCGAGCAGCTTGCCGAGCTCGAGGTCGACCGCGAGGCGGTGACCGCCGAGCTTCCGGAGCAGGCCAGCGAGGCTGCCTGGGAGCAGGAGCTGGAACGGCTGGAAGCGCGCATTCGCCGGTTGGGGCCGATCAACCTCGCGGCGATCGACGAGTACCAGGCCCTCGAAGAGCGCAAGGGCTACCTCGACAGCCAGTACGACGACCTCACCGAAGCGCTCGAGACACTACAGTCGGCGATACGCCGGATCGATCGCGAGACCCGGCAGCGCTTCAAGGAGACCTTCGACAAGGTGAATGCAGGGGTTCAACAGCTCTTCCCGAGGCTCTTCGGCGGTGGTCAGGGGTACCTGGAGCTCACCGGCGACGATCTCCTGGAGACGGGCGTCTCGATCATGGCACGTCCGCCGGGCAAGAAAGTGACCAACATCCACCTGCTCTCCGGCGGTGAGAAGGCGCTCACGGCAGTGTCACTGGTGTTTGCGATCTTCCAGCTCAATCCGGCACCCTTTTGCATGCTCGACGAAGTGGATGCCCCGCTCGACGAGGCCAACGTCAGCCGCTTCTGTGACATGCTGCGCGAGCTCTCCGATCGCGTGCAGTTCATCGTGATCACCCATAACAAGACCACCATGGCCGCTGCCAGCCACCTCGCCGGCGTGACCATGAACGAACCCGGTGTCTCCCGACTGGTGGCAGTGGATGTCGAGGCTGCCGCCGAGCTCGCCGGGGCTTGAGCTTCGGGCATACGCCATGCAGTCTGTTTTTCTACGGGGGGTGGCTTTCGCGCGATGCGCGCATACCGTTTTCAACAGCAGCCACCGGAGTGATCGGAAGGGACGATGGACGAACTGCGCTGGTTATTGATCATCCTCGGCGCCCTGGCGATCGTGGCCATCTACCTGCATGGCACGATCCAGAACTGGCGTCACGACGGGCCGCCCTGGTCGCGGCGCCGGCGCGAGCAGCGCGAACCCTTCGCCGATCATGATATGCACGAGCCGCATCTCGACGACGAGCTGGATGTTCCGCCGGCGTCCGAGCCCGACGACGAGCTGAACGTCGGGGCCGGTGAGGAGCCGCTGTCGCCGCTGCCCGACGACGAGCGGTGGCCGGCTGCAGACGAGCCGGACGAGGCGTCCGACGGATTTCCCGCCTGGGCGCGTTCCCGGGTTTCGGAGGCACGTTCCCCCGCGGAGGACTGGCCGGTGCCCTCCATGGACGACCCTGACGAGAGCGCGTCCCGGACGCCAGTGCCCGAGCGGGAGACGGCGCCGGCCGATGAGCCGGCGGCGGATCAACAAGATGACGGAACGCCGCCGCGCTGGTCGCCCACGCGGGTCTCGCAACGGCTGCGTGAAGCCCTGCGCGCCGCTGACGATGCCGCTGACGCCCCTGCCGGAACGCCCGAGTCCGACCCGGTCGAGGATGCGATTCCGCCGGGCCTCGAAGAGCGCATCGTCGTCATCAACGTCATGGCGCCGGAAGACGAGCGTTTCGTCGGCGCGGCGCTGGTCGAAGCGTTGCGTCGTGCCGGGCTCGAGCACGGCGAGCACGGGATTTTCCACCGCTATCTGGACATCGCCTCCCGGCCGGTGCCGGAATTCAGTGTCGCCAACATTCTCAATCCGGGCTGGTTCGACCTGGAGCGTATCGATGAGTTCGATACCCCCGGCGTGGCGTTCTTCCTGCGTCTGCCCGGGCCATTCGATCCGGTGATCGCGTTCGAGGAGATGCTCACGGCGGCGCGCACGGTCGGTGGCGTGCTGGGGGGGCATCTGCTGGATGCACGGCGTTGTGACCTGACCCAGCAGTCCATCGAACACCTTCGGGAAGAAATGATCGAGTATCGCCGCCGGGCCCAGCTGGCGGCACGCCAGAATCGCTGAGGCGCCAGCGGCGCCTCCACTGTTTGCGGAAGACCATGAGCGAGAACGCGCGTCCGGACGAAGCGGCGCAACGCGCCGGTAAGCTGCGCGAGCTGCTGCGCTATCACAACCACCGTTACTATGTACTCGACGATCCGGAGATTTCCGATGCCGAGTACGACGCATTGTTGCGCGAGCTCCAGGGCATCGAGGCCGAACATCCCGAGCTCGTGACCCCGGACTCACCCACGCAGCGCGTGGGCGCGGCCCCCCTCGATGCGTTCGCCGAAGCCCGCCACGAGCAGCCCATGCTGTCGCTGGCGAACGTCTTCAGCGAGGAGGAGCTGCGTGATTTCGACCGCCGCGTGCGAGAGCGTGTCGGCGGCGAAGTGGCCTATGTCTGTGAACCGAAGCTCGACGGTCTTTCGGTGAACCTGCGCTATGAGAATGGCGTGCTCGTTCAGGCGGCGACTCGTGGTGACGGGCAGGTGGGCGAAGACATCACCGTGAACGTGCGGACCATCCGTTCCGTGCCTTTGCGGCTGCGGGGCGAGAGCCCGTCCCTGGTGGAGGTGCGCGGTGAAGTGGTCATCCGCAAAGCCGATTTCGAGCGCTTGAACGAACACCGACTCGCCGAGGGCGAGCGCCCGTTTGCCAACCCGCGCAATGCTGCGGCGGGCAGTCTGCGCCAGCTCGACTCCAGCGTGACGGCGAAGCGGCCGCTCACTTTCTTCACCTTCGGAACCGGTGCCTGTTCCGAGCCCCTTGGCGTAACGCACAGTGAGGTGCTCGAACGGCTGGCCGGGTGGGGCTTTCGTGTCAACGAGCACGTACAGCGGGTTGCCGGCGCCCAGGGCTGCCTGGATTACTATCACTGGTTGCTGGACAACCGTGACACGCTCAGCTACGAGATCGATGGCGCCGTCTACAAGGTGGACGATCTCGACGCCCGCGAACGCCTCGGCTTCACTGCGCGCGCGCCACGGTGGGCCGCAGCCCACAAGCTGCCCGCCCGCGAAGCGACCACCGTGGTTGCCGATATTCTCGCCTCGGTGGGCCGCACCGGAGCGGTGACGCCGGTCGCGGCCCTCGAGCCCGTGGAAGTGGGTGGCGTCGTGGTAAGCCGCGCGACGTTGCACAATCTGGACGAGGTGCGCCGCAAGGACGTGCGCGTCGGCGATACGGTGATGGTTCGCCGCGCCGGCGACGTCATTCCGGAAGTCATCAGCGTGGTCGTGGACAAGCGCCCCGCCGACGCCGAACCGTGGGACATGCCCACGAGTTGTCCGGTGTGCGGCTCCGAGGTCGTACGCCTGGACGAGGAGGCGGCTCACCGGTGCATCGGCGGGCTTTACTGTCCTGCGCAACGCATGGGTGCGATACGTCACTTCGTCTCGCGGCGCGCCATGGATATTGACGGCCTTGGCGAGAAGCTGGTCGCTCAGCTGGTTGAGCAGGGTCTGGTGCGTACCGTTGTCGACCTCTATGGCCTCGAGCGCGAGACGCTGGTGACGCTCGAGCGCATGGGCGAGAAGTCGGCCGACAATCTTCTTCGCGCCATCGATGCATCCCGGGAGACCACCCTGCCGCGCTTTCTCTACGCGCTCGGGATCAGCCAGGTAGGGGAGGTCACCGCGCGCGCGCTCGCCGAGCATTTCGGCAGCCTGGAGGCGATCATGGACGCGCGTAGCGACGCGCTCGAGACCGTCCCCGACGTCGGCCCGGTGGTGGCCCAGAGCGTGGCGCGGTTTTTCGCCCAGCCTCACAACCAGGAGGTTATCGCGGGGCTTCGGGCGGCCGGCGTGCACTGGCCATCCGCGGCTGCGGATACGGCGTCCGAGTTATCGCAGCCGCTTGCCGGGCGAACGTTCGTGCTTACGGGAGCGCTCGAAGGCTATTCACGCGACGACGCGAAGGCGCAAATCGAGGCGCTCGGCGGTAAAGTGACGGGGAGTGTGTCGAAAAAGACGGACTACGTTGTCGTCGGTGCTGACCCCGGTTCCAAGCGTGACAAGGCCGAGCGGCTCGGCGTGACGCTGCTGGATGAGTCCGGGTTCGAGCGCCTGCTGCGGGAGACGGCGAACGCCGGATCATAGCGGCCGGGAAACGTTCAAAGGGAAATGCGCAAAGTTCGAAGCGCAATCCGCCATTGAACGCGGAAGATTCCGAGTCGTCCCCCGTTATCAGTTTCGGGTTGAAAGGTCTCCGCCCCGCCGTCCGGCGGCGCGCTGTCGCGTCGCCAACAAGGGTGCATCCGTTGTAGATACTCCGTTGTCGGTCAAGTCGTAGGTCGGCTGCTCCAGGCAGCCGACAAGGGCCTGCGATGTGCAGTGTCGCGGGCGTTGGGGCCATTGCCACTGCAGATGTCGGGCACCGCCAGCGGCGGTCCCCGACCTACGCGGCTAACAGTTACTGTAGCTACCGTAGGGTGGGTACAGCGAAGCGAAACTCACCATCGCAGACCCTCGATCAGCGGCACTGCATCTGGCGGATTGCGCTGCGCTCATTCGCCCTACACCGACTTGGTTAAAGGGAAAAGCGCCAAGTCCAAAGGTCAAAGACGAAACCGGCGGCTCGTAACCGGGACGCGAAACCCGGACGCGAAGTCTGAAGCCCAGGCGTCTACAGGGCGCGCTGGTGCAGGGTTGCTATCGTCGGTAGACCACGCCCAACATCTTGACCGCTTGCCGCTTGCCGCTTGCCGCTTGCCGCTTGCCGCTTGCCGCTTGCCGCTTGCCGCTTGCCGCTTGCCGCTTG
>NZ_JBNAZM010000084.1:0-8381 GCF_051195215.1 Arhodomonas sp. AD133
ATGTACGTGCGCCGGCGGTTGATGAACACGAACAGGTCGCCGCTGGTCGGCTCCTCGCCGAGCGCGTGCCTCGCAAGAGCGCTCAGCCCGGCGAAGCTCTTGCGCATATCCGTCGGCCGGGCATACAGCCACACCCGTACCCGCGACTCCGGGAAGAACATCAGCGCCGCCGAAGCGTCAGCGAGACACCCTCGCCCAACGCGATCTCGACCTCCCAGCCGGCAGGCCGATCATCGAGCGCGCCGAGATCGATCACCGCCGCCCCGGACTCTGACGCCGGTGCCGCGTCGTCCATCGCCAGGCGGCGTTTCCAGTACGCGAAGGTGCTCAACGCCAACCCCTCACGCCGGCAGAACGCCGCTTGGCTGAGGCCGCTGGCTTCATGCGCGGCGAAGATCTCCCGCCACTGGGCCTCGCTGCGTCGGATATGCCGGCCCTCGTTGCTGATCATCGCTCCCTCCCGTGCCAGTGAATGCACGCAAAAGGCTATGCGCGGACTAAGTGTCCCGGAAGAACGGCCTCGAATGAACGCTTACCTATGCCCGACGTGCGTGCGAGTGACGTCTGGTGATCCTTCCGGCTAGATCGACAGTGGGGGCGGGGGAGTTGGAATGTGAAACCGCGGCCTTCTCGTAAGGTGCCCGATAGCAGAACAGCTCAGTCGCTGTATCGAATCGGCTCCAGTAGACGCTGAATTTCCACAAGTGCCTCCACCAACTCTCGCCGCGTAATATCTCGCATGTGGGCGACGGCGTTTCGCAACGGCTGTAAGCGCCGGAAGGACTCTTGTACGGACTCCTTGCTACCGAAGGCACTTCCGAAGGCACGCGACCAGTTGTCCCGTTGGACAATGATGGCCCGGTAGTCGTCTAGGTCCGCGTAAGAGAGTAGTGACCCGTCGGTCCCGCCAGCAGCTGCATCTCTTCCCTGCTTGTCCCACCACTTCTTCCTCAGATGCCCTGAGATTCCATACTTTTCCCATTGCCGGCCATGCGCCTTCTCCAGTTCTTCCTCTACGAACTGCCGTATCGCTGCTTCCAGCTTATACAACGCCATGTATGCAATCACGTTTGGGTCCGGTGCTCCGCCGTGCGGCACATGCAACCCTATTACTGCCAGGGCGGCATGAAGACTGGGTTCATCTGTGTCCCGTGGGCGTCCGTCGCGTGGATGCCGCTCACTGGGCCATTGGGTGACCGGTAAGGCGGCTGCGTGGACCGAGCCAGCCACACTGGGAATCGCCGACCGGTGCTGGGCGACAGCTGCGTGGGTTTCGGCTATCCAGGGCTCCAGACTGGGGGCTGTCCCGGCGACTAACCCGGTCTCGGGCATGGTCGTACGCGCCGACCTAATCGCTTCGATGATTGTGTCATTCGGTACAGCACTCTGGTCCAGAGTCTGGCGGAGTGCGGGTTCGATCTCGCCAAAGCGACCAAAACTGCCAAGCCTCTCAGCGAGGTGCTCGGTGTCTGGTATGGCCGAATGGATTGATTTCGCCGCCTCGATCAGAGTGTCGTCAGGTGTGTTGATCCGATCCAGGGCGTGTTGGAGTGCGGCGTTGGTCTCACCGAAGCGGTCGAGCTCGCCGAACCTCTCGTTGAGGTGCTCGGTGTCCGATATGGCTGAACGCATGGATGTCGCGGCCTCGACCAGAGACGTGTCAGGTTCGGTAAACTGATCCAGGGCGTGCTGGAGTATGGCGTTGGTCTCACCGAGGCGGCCGAGCTCGCCGAACCTCTCGTTGAGGTGCTCGGTGTCCGGCATGGCCGAGCGTATGGATTTCGCGGCCTCGACCAGAGCCGTGTCAGGTTCAGTAAACTGATCCAGGGCTTGCTGGAGTACGGCGTTGGTCTCACCGAAGCGGCTGAGTTCGCCGAGCGTCTCGTTGAGGTGTTCTATGTCCGGCATGGCCGAACGGATGGAATTCGCCGCGTCGACCAGAGAGCCGTCAGGTGTGGTGATCTGGTTCAGGGTGCGCTCGAGGAGAGCGCTGGTGTCAGCGCCATAGCTTGGCCCACCAAGTGTCGCCGCGAGGGGCTCAAGGTCTGGTATCGCCGTGCGGATCGCAATCTGCGAACTGAGGGCTTCGTCAATACTCTGTCGTTGCAGATCGAAAGCACACTGAAGGCGCTCAGCTGGTTCCAACAGATTACGCTCTAGTTCGCCGAACTTTCGCGCAATCGAATCGACCGCAGCCACGCGGGCGTTATCGAGGGCTGCGTCAAAGCTGTCTTTCGAGTCTTCATTATCCTGCAGGATGTCACCGATACGCATGGCCTACACGCACCCGAGTCTGAGACTTCGTCAACTCCACCAAGGATATCGGTCCACGACAATGTCGTGCAAATGGCCATACCCAATTTGTTGGGGTAGTGGGCAACATGTTCCCCGATATATGGGTATGTGAGAGAACCGGGATAGGTCACGGCTTAGACCGTTCTGGGTTGCTTCACACCCCTCCCTTCCAGGCGTAGACAAGGGCGTAACTGGCTGCTTCGGTTCAAACGACGTCACTACTATCACCGCCGCAGGAATGCCTCTCGCGCCAGGAAGAGCCGGTCGCCCCTACGGCCTACCATGTGCTCGTCTATCAGCGCCTGCAGAGGCGCCTGCAGGCGGTTACGCGCATTCGTTGTAAGCCGCACGAAACCGATCCGGTAAAGCCCATCATTCATCACTGTATCGGCATCGGCGCCTTCCTGTTCCAGCACGGCGTGGAACAGGCATAGCATGAGCTCCGTGTTATGGACATGATCGAGGTCCCGCGTCTTCTCGGGCGCGCCGGACCAGTCCCGCAGGCGGGGCACCAGAAACTGGGTCGGTCGCCCAATGAATTCGTCCTGCCATAGCAGCTCCCCCGCGTCCTGAAGCGAATCCAAGTGAGCCTCGATGCGTGCACGGATACGGGAGCCCAGTCGCCCGACGTCGGCGGCCGTTAGCAGGCGGTCGGCAAGTACCTGGAAGTGGACCGGGCCTTCAACGTCTACGACGCGCCGGATCGCCGCATTCAGCAGGTTAGCGTCGATGTCGTGAAAACTGGCCCGCCCGCCGAGGCCGAGTTCCACACGGTCGATTGCGTGGTACGGGACCAAGTAGAAGGTTGGCGTCCAGCGTTCAGGGGTCTGCGAGTGACCTGGGTGCAACGCATTCCCGGTCGCGTTTGCCTCCGGGTTGCGGATGAGATGCTGGTGAATGCCCACGAGCCCGCCGAATCCGCCCGGTATCGCCATGCTCAGGCCTCCCCCTCCAGCACTAGGTCCACGCCTAGCGTTTCGGCAAGGAGGTCGATCATCTCGTCCTGGAGCACCGTCCTCGGGCCGGCGGCAAGGCAGGCGTCGTCGAGCGAGAGCAGGGTTTCGGCACGAACGGCATCATCCACTCGCCGGGCAAACGCCGCGGCCAGGTGATGCACAATGCCGAGCGTCGGTCGCGGCTCCGGTTCGTCCGAGACGGCCGCGAGCCATGCGTTCAACTGTTCACCGGCTACGCGAACGTCGTGCGCCAACGCGTGTTCAGCGGCGCTGTCCGGGTCGGACATTCCGGCGGCCACGGGGTCGAACCGTCGCCAGCCACGCCCCAGGCATACGACAACGAAAACTAGCGCCGCAAGGAGATCCCGCGCCGGTTCCTGGTCCAGATCGACGCCGTTGGCATCCAGGACCCGCTCTCCCTGTTCTGCCACGTCTTCGACGCCAAGACCGAGCCGCTCCTTCTTGCGTAGGGCGCGTTCGCGACGCGCGATCACGGCCTGCACGCCCTGGCCAATCAGAGCAACCAGTCCAGCCACCAGCCGCAGAAGCAGGCCGATCACACCGACGATGGCGGCCATCAGCAGATAGACGACCTCAGGTAGGCGGCCTTGTGCCCGCGTAACTGGATGCCGGCTAGCTTGAATGAGGAGCGGCCCGGCTTGATCCAGTTGAACGCACCGACCGGGGTCTTGCTCGACACCGAGACGCCGCTCTTGGAGAGGTTCACCTTGGCCGCGTCCGAGCCGTAGCGCCCGCGCAGGATGAAGCGCCCGTTCTGCATCGCGACCTGGGTGTTCCTGGCCAGCCGCGTCGACACCCGCAAACCGTGGCTAGTGTTACCGGTGACATTCACGCTAGAGATACGAGTGTGGGCTCGCAGGGAGACACCGCCGGTGCGACCGGCACGCAGATACTTGCCGGTGTGCTCGATGCGCTTCTGGCGGCCGTCCCGGTCCTTATCGCCGAGCTTGAACAGGCTCATCGGCTTCCCGGCAGGGGGCTCAATAGGTGGAGGTGGGATTGGACGCCTGTCGGTCCGCCGAGTTCTCGCGCCACGTCAGCAGCCGCAGGATCAGCATCGCAAAGTCCCGCCCCTTTTCCTTGTCGTCCAGGATCTCCATGGACAGCTTCTCGTTGTCGTTCATGGCATCGAGCACGATATCCGCCACGCGCTGGGGGAACTGCCCGTGCATGAGCTGCTGCGGGCTGTTGCGGTTCACCTCCGCCATTACCGCCTCGTCGCGTTCGATGCGGTCGGCTACGCCCTGGGCGAAATGGAGTTTGTCGTCGTCGCTCACCTCGGCGCCGAATAGGTCGTTGAGCCGGTCGATGATCTCGGAGAGGCGCTTTTTCTCCGGGTCGTGGGGCTTGCCGGAACCCACCTCGCTGACGGGCTTCAGGTTGTATTCGCCGCTCTCATCCTGGACTTCGAGTTGCAGACGCTGTTCCTGGCGTTTGGTCAGCCGGTAGTGGGTGAGCGCCAGCTCCGATAGGTCGATCTCCTCCTGGTCCAGGCGATCCACGCGCAGCAGTGGGTGGAGGTGCTTGGCGAACACGCAGAGCTGCTCCAGCTCCGGGTCGTCGAAGCTGATGATCTGGGAGAGGAACTCGTAGCCGCGCACGAAGCTCTGCAGGTTCTTGCGGAAGAGATCGAGCTCGTCGATGGCCTCGCCCGCTTCCTTGATCTCGTGCTCGGCCTTGGCGGCCCCGGCCTCGTCACCGTTGCGTTCAGCCTCGCGTTTGGCCTGCTTCCAGGTGCTGCGCTGCTCCTGGGCGCCCTTGTAGCGGTGCGTGAACCGCTCTTTCGCTGGCTGGCAGTAGTAGCTCAGTTTCGTCGCACTCGCCTTGGGGTCGAAGAACGCCCGGGCGAACTGCTCCACCTCCTGCCAGTGGTAGATGCCGGCCGCGTCCAGGGTGCGCTGCAGGTCGTAGACCACGTTGGGGTCGGAGACGTCAGCGAGCTCGGCCTTGTTGTAGTAGGGGCGGAAGGCGTCGAGGATCTCCTGTTCATCGTTGATGAAATCCAGGATGAACGTCTCCTTGCCCGGGAAGACGCGGTTGAGCCGCGAGAGCGTCTGCACGCAGTCCACGCCCTTGAGCTTCTTGTCCACGTACATGGCACACAGCTTCGGTTGGTCGAAACCGGTCTGGTACTTGTTGGCGACGATCAGCACGTTGAAAGCGTCGGTATCCAGCGCCTCGGCATGATCGCGGCCCGTGAGGCCGGGGTTGAGCAGCGAGCTCTGTTCCGTGACCTCCTGGGGAATGGTGTCATCCGGCGGCACGGTGCCCGAGAAGGCGACCAGGGGGTGGACGTCACCCAACCCTTGCTCTTCCACATAGCGCCGCATGGCCAGGGCGTAACGCACGGCCTCCTGGCGGCTACCAGTAACTACCATGGCCTTGGCCTGGCCATTCAGCAGGTGACGCACGCGCGATCGGAAGTGCTCGACGATCACCTCCACCTTCTGGCCGATGTTATACGGATGGAGCCTCACCCAACGGGCAAGCCTGGCTGAGGCCTTCCGGGAGTCCACCTCGTACTCGTCGCCGTCTGGATGCGCGAGCCGCCAGGCGGTGCTGTAGGTGGTGTAGTTCTTGAGCACATCGAGGATGAATCCCTCCTCGATGGCCTGGCGCATGGAGTACACGTGGAACGGCTGCGGCAGGTTGTCGCCGCTTGCGGGCAGCTCCGGGTTCTCAGGCCGGCCGAAGAGCTCCAGCGTCTTGCCCTTGGGCGTGGCCGTGAAGGCATAGTAGCTGATGCGCTCGGTGGGCTTGCGCGCCTCGACCGCGGCATCCAGCAGCTCCTCGGCGCTCACCTCCTCGTCCTCCGGCCGGTCAGCGCCGAGGATCGACTTGAGCTTGCTGGCGGAGGCGCCGGACTGGGATGAGTGCGCCTCGTCGGCGATCACCGCGTAACGGCCCTCGGCTAGTTGCGGCCGGGCATCCAGGGCGTCGAACAGCGCCGGGAAGGTCTGGATGGTGACGATGATGATGCGTGTCTGCTCACTAAGCGCATCGGCGAGCTGCTCGGACTTGCTCTGGTTGCCGATGTCCCGGGTAATCGGGCGCACCACGCCCTGGGCGTGCTCGAACTGGTATATGGTTCGCTGGAGCTGGTCGTCCAGCACCGTGCGATCGGTGACCACGATCACCGAGTTGAAGAGCTTGTCGCCGCTCTCGCCGTAGAGCGAGGCGAGTTGGTGGGCCACCCAGGCAATGGAGTTGGACTTGCCCGAGCCGGCGCTGTGCTGGATGAGATAACGCCTGCCGGCGCCTTCCTCCGCCGTGGTGGCGAGCAGCTTGTTGACCACGTCCCACTGGTGGTAGCGGGGGAAGATCAGCGCCTCCTTCGTCGTGCGCTTGCCGTCGAAGCCTTCCTCCGTCTTCTTTTCCAAGTGCAGGAACCGGCCGATGACCTTGAGCCAGGCATCCGGGGCGAATACCTGCCGCCAAAGGTAGCTGGTGGCGTAGGTGTGCTCGTCCGGGGGCGGCGGGTTGCCGGCGCCGCCCTCGTCGGTGCCCTGGTTGAAGGGCAGGAAGGTAGTCTCCGGGCCGGCGAGCCGGGTGGCCATGGCCACCTCGTCCTGGCTCACGGCGAAGTGCACCAGCGCGCCGCGCTTGAAGGTCAGCAGCGGCTCGGGCTTGCGCGTCAACGTGTCCTTGGGCGGGCGATCCTTCTTGTACTGGCGCTTCGCCTGCTCGACGGACTGCTTGAACGCGCTCTTGAGCTCCAGCGTGGCCGTGGGGATGCCGTTGACGAACAGCACCAGATCCAGCCGCGGGTTGTATTCGCCCTCACGGGCGTGGGGCGAGTAGGAGACCTCCGGGACCACCCGCAGCCGGTTGGTGCGGTAACGCGCCTGGGCCTCGGGGTTCATGCCGTGATCGGGCTTGAAACTGCAGGTCTCGATGCGAACGCCGGGGACCTTGAAGCCGTGGCGCAGCACATCCAGCGTGCCCTGCTTTTCCAGCTCCCGGACGGTGGCCTTGATCAGCGCCAGTTCGGGGTTCTGGGGATTGTTCTTGGTGAACTTCTCCCAGCGCTCCGGGTAGGCCTCCTGGACGAAGCCGAGCAGGTCCTCGGGGTAGAGCGCGTTGGTGCGGTCATAGCCGCTCGCCTCGCCGACCAGCCAGCCATCGGCGGCGAGATCGTCAATGATGTCCTGCTGGAACTGGTGCTCGCGGCTATCGGCCATGACGTTATGCTTCGCCTTGTTGAGTCTCGACGCTCTGCTGGCTGATGATTTCGTCCTGCCAGTCGCTGTAGCTTTTCTTCGTGCCCGCGACGCACCAGCTTGTCCGACCGTTGGCGTTGCGTCCAGAAACCACGGCGGCTGCCGCACTCGGGCTCGAAAAGCCATGATCCTTCGTGAACCGCCGTTTGCCGGCGCCATCCGGCACCAGCACTTCATCCTGGGTCAGTTGCTGGAACAGATCGCTGTAGCCCTTGTGCTCCGACACCCAGCTTTCACGGGCGAGCGAGCCTTCCAGCACCACAAACTCGCCATCGATCTCCCGCGCCTGGGCCTTGATGCCGTGTTTCGGAATGCGCATCTCGAATACCGGCGAATCCGGTGAGGCCGGCGTCTGCTTAGCCGCGCCGGACTCGGCGGGCGCCTTGAGGAAGTCAAAACCAAGCACCGGCAAAACAATCCGGATCTGCTCAGCGAAGAAAGCCATGTCCGACTGATCCGCTTCCGGCAGTACGCCATACTCATGAGCGGTGCTGTTGACCAGGCCGCAGCGCCCGGCGTGCTTGGCCTGCGCCATGAGCTGGCTCTCCAGATACTTCACATGGGCCTTGGTGAGATTCTGATCTTTACTGGTCACTAGATGTCAGGTCTCGCCTGATTGTATTCCTGTCAACAGCTACCCCCTTTTCCAAGCCAGGCAGGCCTTGCGAGACTGCCTCACGGCCATGGAACCGAGCACGGAAGGTAGGTGCGCATGAGCAGCATGACGGTCCACGCCCGAGCTCGCACGACGCCGCGTATCCGCGAGGAAATCCGACACTCCTCGCTGTCGGAGCGGGAGCTGGCACGGCGGTATACTAATCATTTAGAAAGTAATGTCATGTTCTGGTAGAATTCATGCCATGAAATGGGAGCGCTCCAGTGAAGGTGT
>NZ_JBNAZM010000085.1:0-8232 GCF_051195215.1 Arhodomonas sp. AD133
GGCGAGCCGCCGAGCGGCCACCCCGACTTCCAGAGCACCGGCGCCGGCGAGGGGCCGCTCGCCTACCGGCCCGCCAACGCCGTGCCGATGAAAGTGGCGCTCTACGACGAACCCGCCAGCCGGGCGCGGGCGAACGCGCTCGCGCGCGAACAGCGCGCCGACCCCAACGCCGACCTCCCCGACGACGCCTCGCCCGCCTACGCCTGGGTCTACCGCCCGGAGATGCAGTTCTCCGTGTTCGACCTCCAGCCCCAGCGCCTCGAGCAGGGCAGCGCCGATGACGGCACGCTCGAGGTCATCGATCTGACCGACGGCGCCGACGTGCCCGCCATTTCGCTCGACGAGGCGATTCGGTTGCTCTACGGCCTGGAGGGCTCGGAGTTTCTCCCATTGGAGCAACTCGGCCCCGACCGGGAGCTCGTCTTCTCCCTGGGGGCGGAAGAGGTCCGGGCCGAGGTGACCGACTCCGGCGAGCTGGTTTTCGACAACCCCGACCACCTCACCGAGCTGACCGCCGACGACCTCATCGCCCTGCGCCTCTACCAGGGCAACGATTCGGAGAACGTGCTCTGGGAGTATGCGTTCGAGACGATCGACATCGTGCCGGGCACCGACGAGCCGGAAATAGCGGTTTCGGCCGACGACCCAGAGCACGCCTTGAACGCCTATTTGCCGAGTGTCATGCGTCACGAGCCGGACGAAAGGCCAGTCTACACGCTGGCCTGGGGCGTGGAGGGAACGGGCTCTCTGTCGACCGCTCGAGAACGCGGAACGCACGGGCACTATTCGACGATTCTCGAGTTGCCGAATCAGGCCGAAAGCCGGGCGCGAGTCACTGCGCGCCTGGGCAACGGCCAAGCGGCAAGTGCCCACAGCGTCTGGTTCGAGGTCGTACCGGGCGAGCCGGCCGAAATCCAGGTGACTCAGCAGGGGGCTCCGACCGTCGGCGAGCTCGGCGAGCAGGTCCTGACGGTCAAGGTGCTCGATCAATGGGGGAATCCCGTCGCAGACGGGACACCCGTGTCGATTCGTCCGGGGACGGATCTTGCGATCGATGCGCCATCCACGACTACGAACGGCATCGTCGAAGCACGGGTGCGCGGCTTCCGAACCGCCGGAGACATTCCCGTGACCATCGAGGCGGGTGCGGTGCAAACGCAGGCAAGCGTTGCCGTGCACGATATAGAGCTGGCGTTGTCCATGCCGGATGTCGCGACACCCGGTCAGACCGTGACGGTGTCAGTGCGGGCCGATACACCGGCAGCGGACCTGAGCGGGATGTCCGTGATTCTCCGCCACAACCGTGGGGCGTTCTCAGAGCAAACTGTCACGCTGGACGATTCCGGCACAGCCAGCACGCAATACTATGTCGGCGGAACCGCTGGACCGGGAGCGATCAGCGCGGAGCTTGTCGGGCGGTTCGCCGAGCAGCACTTCGAGGTGCGTCCCACCGGAAGCAACCTCCAGCAGACCCATAGTTTGCTCATCGGCGACCGGACCGTGGGCGGCTCCGTCCAGGTCGAGGATCTCAATGGGGATGCGCTCGAATTCGCTTATGCCACACAGACGACGGTCAGCGTTTCCGGCACGCCGGGGGAGATGGTCACGCTGGACCTCGGTGATCCGTTTCGGCCTGCAATCGAGCCGGTGCTCAACTATCGCATGACGGCGATAGGCACCGCGTCCCGCCCCAACGCGGTTCCCGATCTCTACGGTGTTATTCCAGGCACTGCGGACGGCGTCACCGTGGCCGCCAACCAGACACCGGAGTTTCGCAATGCCTACGAGTTCGATGGGACCGGTACCGTCTCGGTGGATCAACACGAAGCGCTGGATCGTCCAGATCGGCTGGGGTTCGCCTTGCGGTTCCGAGCTGATGAACACGACGGAACGTTGGTCGAGTATTCGCAGAGTGGCCAGCGCTTGTTGTTCGAAGACGGGCGTCTGCGCTACGTCGTCACGACCGATACCGGCGAGTACGTCGTGGACAGTGGCCCGGTTGCCTTGGAGAAGTGGCATGAGGTCGGGGCGCACTACAAGAACGAGCGACTGCAGCTGTTCGTCGATGGAAAACGCTTCGAGACAGCGGCGCAGGGCGACCTATTGGAGATCGGCCAAGGTACCCCCGGGAATGGTGGCGTCGGAAGCGGGTCGAGTACCGCCATCACGATTGGTAAGGGGTATCACGGCCTCGTAGCCGGATTCCGGATCTATGACTGGCGGGCACCGAAGCTGCTGGCGTTGCCCGGCGGTAAGCGTCGTGTTGAGCTTACCGTGGACAACTCCGGCAACGCCAATGTCGTCGTCTCAAGCACGGGCATGCTGGGGCAGCGCACCGTCACCGCTGCTGGTTCCAGTGATCTCATCGACTTCTTCATCGAGCGCGCGCGTGCGCAGACGCGTCCAGGTCCGTTGGGCCAAATCGAATATCGAATCTCGGTAAAAGGGTCATGGGGCAGCACCAGTCTAGAAGGTGTCGTTGCCGGAGCGGGTGCATTCGCCCGATTCGCTGATCGCGCTGGCTATGCCTACGTGACCGGTGAGGTGGATTCCGCAGGCGCTTTCGCCGGTGATACGGCGGCAAGCATGACGCCCCTCTGGGGGGATGGGCGAGACCTGGCCAAGCAGGCCTACTACCTGTACTTCGACCCGGGTCGCTATGACCCGATAGTCGTGAAGCTCGCGCAACTCGGGTTGGTGACCGATTTGCTCACTATCTATACCGGGGGCTTGGCCATCGGGGTGGATGGTACGGTCGCGACGGCCAAGACGACCGTCAAGGTGATTCGTAAAGGGGAAGCAGCTGGGCCATATCTCCGCATCCTTGACAAGCGCCTGGATGACGTCATGGACCGTCTGGTGGTCGGTCCCAATCCCGCCAACTGGAACTGGGATGCGGTGGAGCGCACGATGCCGGCGGTGGAAGTGACGTTGTGGCTTGCCTACGACGACGCGAGCCAGCAGCTCATTGCCGGCGCCATCACCAATACCAAGGATTTCGACGTCTGGGTCGACTACCTGCTGCGATGGGCCGAGGCACCAGGCAGCGTTATCGCTCGGGTATCCAACTTCCTGATCGAGCGGGCGAACGCTGCGGATGTGGCCGTATTTCGCCGCCGGGTCCAGGATTTGATCGACTACGCTCAGTCCCAGGGGCTGTACCATTCCGCCCGGAATCCTGATGGGCTTCGACTCATGGGGGAGCACCTCACCGAGGCGCTGGAGGAGTTGAACGACGCAGTGAATCGCTTCCCCGGTACCGACGTCGCGGACCTCCAGTTCGACTCACGCATGTTGCGGGCCCTGGTGAAGCTAGGGAGCCCGCCCGGCGGCCAGCACTGGATGGAGTCCCTCGTCTACCTCGGCGGCAACCGCCTTAACCCGAAGGTGATCACGTTCGAAGAGTTGCTCGGCCATCTCGATAGCGTGAATATCCCTCGCCTGAGCGATGAGGACCAGGGCGCGGGGATGAACACCGTCATGCGCTTGCTCGGCGACGCAGACTGGAAAGACCGCCAGGCCGCTGCGCATCAGCTGCGGGGAATAGCGGTTGCGGGCGACGACGTTGGCCGTGTGGAGTACCGGGTAACGGTTAAGGGTGCCGGTGAGAACAATGAGCTAGGCGATGTGGTATTCGACCGCTTCGAGCCCCCGAACCGTGGCGTGGACTCGAAGGCGTGGAGCTCGACGGAGAAAAACCTGATCCGGCAGTTCAAGCGGGGGCTGGGCCAGGAGGCGGAAAAGGAGCAGATCCTGCGCTACATCGTCATGAACGTGGTCGACGGCGCGGACAACGTGCTGGAATTCGATCGGCGCTCCGCGGGCAAGGAGCCTCTCATACGTCGCCTGCTATGGGATATGGTTAGTAATCCGGACAAATATGATCTGCCCGATCTCAAATGGCGATTGGCGTCGAGTCTGTCGGATGATCCCAACGAAATTCAGCAGGTTATTCGTGGTGAATATGCATGGGACGCGTTTCTCGAGGCTAAAGGTGTCAAAACTGTCATCGACCGGATGGTGACGGTGGTCGAGTAACGGGAGTTGAACGATGATACTTGCTGGTCGAATCGAAGAATTCGCGGAAGGGTTAGGAAGAGTCCAGGTCGTCAACGAGGAAGTAATTCTTTGGAGCGGCGACGGCGTGCGGGTGGTGCGGGGCAAGGGCATTGAAACGCTGTGCTACGACCTAGCCGGTACGGCCTTAAAACCCGAAGGGCTGTTGAGCGTGGTGCCGGACGGCGTTTGGTGGATTCAGTCCAAACCGAGGCGAGCTACATTTGTCGACGTGTTCGATAAGGGGCTGCAATACCCCGAGCAGTGCGGCATTAAGTTGGATCAGGGCGATCGAAGTGGAGAGTGGCTGATTGGACGGGAAACCTCGAAACTAGAAAGCGGCGAATTTCGTACGCGGGTCGTCCTGAAACATTTGTTCCGCGACGAGGTGAAACACAGCGGTGAGTCTGATTACGGACTGAACCAGTGGACAGATGGCGAATTCGTCTACGCGTTTAGCGATGACGACGCGGAGCTGCGGTGTCTCGATACGGAGCTGCGCGTGCGCTGGCGTCAGCCGGTGCCGGCCAGGCGGCCGCCTCGGAGCCTCAATCGCGGCGTGAACTTCGTTGGCGACCAAGTCGTGGTGGCCGACGTCTTCGGCCGGTCGGCCGACGCGGAGCTGGCGGCGGTCGCCTTTCACCGGGAGACCGGCGAGCGCCTCTGGGAGACCCGCTTGCCGGGCGAAGGCGGTTCCGGTGTCAACCGTCATGGCGAGCGTCTCTACGCCGCCCTGGATGACCGCATGGTGGTGTTGGACCTGACTGACGGCCGCGTGGTGGTGGACGAGCCTTCGGGCTTTCCGCAGCCGGAGGTGGGAAAGAACCGGCTCACGGTGTTCACGGACGGTGAGCACATCCTCGCCGCCCATAGTGAGACACTGCGGGTGTTCAGCGGCGATGGCCGGACGCTGCTCGACGAGGTCGAACTGCCGACACCGCCGACGCCGTTTGTCTTCGGTGGGAAAGCGGGAACGGCGCGCGGACACTACAAGTTAAGGTTGCACATGGCGGCGGTGCACGCCGGGCGCGTCTACGTGCCCATGGAAGCCTATAAGTTCGTGGCGGGATTGTTGATCCTCGAGCCGTCGAGCGATTGTGATGGCGGCGGAATCACCGTCAGTCCCCGCCTGCCCGCTCGCCTGGAGACCGTGCCGGACGGCCGGGGGCTGCATGGCTATCGTCTGTCCATGGGCGGTGGAGGCTTCGACCGTCTGCTGCGCCATGCCAAAGTGCAGCTTGCCGAGGTCGCTCAGTATCTGGGGCAGATTCAGGCGGCGCACGACCACTTCGATCCGCTTTTCAACGGCCGCATCACGCTCAGTGTGGCGTCACGGGAGGTGTCGGCGGACGGCGAGGAGGAGCTCGGCCGTGCCGTCGAGGTGATCAATCAGTTTTGCCGGATGCACGGGGTCTATGCGCCGGCGATGAAGGGCAGCCGCAAGTCCAAGTGGGTGCAGGTGTCGCTGGATCTGACGGAAGAGATCCCGTCGTTGCCGGAGCAGGGCATCGAGCTGGACGACTACCTGACTGAGCTCATGGCCGAACAGGCGCGCCATGAGAGATCCGAGGCGGAGTGAGCGCGGGAGGCAGGCATGGGCAAAGAGCAACCAGGCATGGCGGCGCTGCGGGCCAACCCGGTGGTTCGGCTGCCGGCCGCGCTGATCCTGCTGATCGGCAGCCTCGTGCGAGACGAATCGGAACGCCAGGCCACGTTCACCGAAGGCCTGCGGTACCTGGACGAGGGCAGGGTCCAGGGCGACGCGTTGACGCGGGACATCTTCGGGCTGACGCTCAAGGTCTTGAAGGAGGAAGGCGCGCAAGCGTTGTTCGATGGCGCAAGCAGCCCTTCCCTGGAGACGCTACAGGCGGTCCTGGAGCAGGCGCACGAACACCTGCGCGACGCCGTGACGCAGAACGCCATCGGCAAGGCCGACGCGCAGGCCTATCTCGACTGGGTCGGTGGGCTCGGTGAGCGTGTCGCGACGCGCGTGCCGGGGCAAGGCCGCGAGCTGGCGGAGACCATGGTCGCCGGGCTGCGGGAGGCCGTCGCCGACCTTTAGCGGCGGCCGGTGTGGCCGGCGGTCCGCGTTGCAGCGGCCGCTATGGCTGGAGCGGGGTCAGCCGGCCTTCGGTAAGTAGCGTCATGGCGGTATCCAGCACGTCGCCGTCGTCGTCGAAGAGGGCTTGTTCCAACGGCTCGTCGGCATCGCCACCCATGCCTGTCTCGTAGCTCCACGCGTGGCCGCCGTCGAAGACTTCGACGCTGAGGCCATCGACGTTGTCGGCCACGGTGACCGCGACGATCTGCACTGGCGGTGGGGTCAGTCGCTGGAGCCAGGCGTAGAGGCTCGCCCAGGTATCGCCCGTATGCAGCGGTCCGCCCCAGAGACCGAACCGCAGTTGCCGCTCGCTTTCGGGCCACGCCCAATCGATCTCGGTCTCCGCGAGCCAGCCTTCGAAGGTCTCGGGCTCGGTGTCGAGCTGTCGCAGCTCCGCTTCCGGACGGCGGAAGCGGCGGGTGGCCAGCCTGCGATAGCGGTATTCCGTAAGCGCCTTGAAGAGCGCCGCGCTTTGCTCGGCAGTGGCGAAGGTGCAGTCGACGGTAATGTTAGTGGTAGACATGGTCACATTGTTGCCGCTTGGGTGGCGTGATGTCGACGTCAAGGTGATGCCCGGGATCGCTGCTTCCTTTGGGATTTCGCGGGACGCAGAAATCGGGGGGTGTGGGGCAGGCACGCGTTCGCACGGTCGTTGACCGAGTGTCGGTGAAACAGGAAACAGAAGAACGAATCATGGAAGGTTCAGAACACGGCCCTCTCGAGTCACGGGCCTAGAGCTGACCGACGTGGCGACTTGCTACAAGGTGATGGACGGCGATTGCGCCCGCGAGCTCGTCGGATCGTTGCGAGAGGACGGGTTCGGCTTCGACCCTGAGATTACCTGCCTGCTGGCGTCCATGGGGGCGCGGTTCACCGAAGTGGAAGCCAGCTATCGCCCGCGCACCGCTGCCGAGGGTAAGAAGATCAAGTGGCAGGATGGCATGACTGCCGTGCGCGTTTTGCTCGGGAATTCCGTGGACCGCGGCCCCGCCCTCGTGTCGAGCGGCGAGGCCTGAGTCGGCGTGTCGACCCGGTGTCAGTGGCGCGGTCTCCCGCCGCGCTGGCTGGTTGGGCCCTATACGGCGATCGGGGCCTTGATGGCCGGGTGGTGCCGGTAGCCTTCGAGCGCGATGTCCTCGTAGCGGAAGGCGAAGAGGTCGGTGACGTCCGGGTTCAGGTGCAGGCTCGGCAGCGGCAGTGGCTCGCGGGCGAGCTGGCGGTCGGCCTGTTCCAGATGGTTGAGGTAGAGGTGCGCGTCGCCGAAGGTGTGGACGAACTCCCCCGGCGCCAGCCCGGTGACCTGCGCGACCATGTGGGTGAGCAGGGCGTAGGAGGCGATGTTGAACGGCACGCCCAGGAAGACGTCGGCGCTGCGCTGGTAGAGCTGGCAGGACAGTCGGCCTTCCGCCACGTAGAACTGGAACATCGTGTGGCACGGCGGCAGGCCCATGCGGTCGATGTCCGCCACGTTCCAGGCACTGACGATGTGGCGGCGGGAGTCCGGGTTGTGCCGGATCTGTTCGAGTACCTGACTGATCTGGTCGATGTGCTGGCCGTCCGGCGTCGGCCACGAGCGCCACTGCACGCCGTAGATGGGGCCGAGGTCGCCGTTGTGGTCGGCCCATTCGTCCCAGATGCTCACGCCGTTGTCTTTCAGATACGCGATGTTGCTGTCACCGGCCAGGAACCACAGCAGCTCGTGGATGATCGAGCGCAGGTGGAGCTTCTTGGTGGTGACCACGGGGAAGCCCTCGGCCAGGTCGAAGCGCATCTGGTGGCCGAAGATCGACAGCGTGCCGGTACCGGTGCGGTCGTCCTTGCGCACGCCGGTCTCGCGCACGCGGCGCATGAGGTCGAGGTACTGTCGCATGGTGGTTTGAACGAGTTGAACGTTGAAAGATGAAAGTCAAAAGCGGCCACGGGCAGCCTCGGACATCGCGTCCGCGCGCGCACATCCGCCGTCGGCGATGAGCTGGTGCTCACTTTAAACTTGCGACTTTTACTAATCTTCTCAGAAGTATTGTCATGCGTCAGCCGGTCTGTGCGCCGATGGGGCAAGGCGCGAGGCGCGCCGT
>NZ_JBNAZM010000086.1:0-8062 GCF_051195215.1 Arhodomonas sp. AD133
CGCCCGATTATCCGGTTATTGAGCCTCATGAGTCAGTTTGCTGCGGCGCCGCATATCGGCTCGTCACGGATTCAGGGACCCTGAAAAGCACCTACCCTATTGATTAGTTGAGCCGGTCACGGAAATCAGCGGCCTCGGAGGGCACGCCTGAGGAACGGGCATGGTCACGATCGTTGGCACTAAAGAGAATGCCCTGGGATGTCGATAAACAGGGTATGACCATCATTGAAACCGGCGCGGTCGCCGCATCCGCCCGCCCTGGTGCCCCGGCCCGCGGCGGTCGGCGGGTGGATACGAGCCGCCCCGCAGCCTGGTAACGGATCAGCGCGTCGTTACCCTGCTCGCGGCGGTGGGACCATCCATCCCAATGTGAGGACATTGAGAATGCGTATTTCTCTACGGCGAACCGCCCGGTGCGGACCCGATACCCTGGGCGCCGCGGTAGAACGCACCGCGGTGCAGCCGCGCCTGAAGGATCGCAGCCGCAAGGCACTCCGATGCTTTTTTGCGCCGCTGGCGGCGCTGGCACTGGCCGGGGCGACGCCAGCGGCAGAGCCCGACGAACTGGTTATTTTCAACTGGTCGCAGTACCTCGCCCCCGAGGTGGTGGCCGCGTTCGAGGCCGAGACGGGCGCGCGCGTCAGGGTTGTTCACTACGGTGGTGACGATCACCGGGATCAGCTCATGGTCGAGACGGACGGCGAAGGCTTCGACGTCATCGTAGTATCGGGCACCACGATCGAGACCTATGGGAAACGCGGCTGGATCCAACCGTTGCAGGAGGAGCTGATTCCGAACCTGCGCCACATCGACCCGCGTTGGCGCGACGCCTACGCCGCCACGCGCGAATACGCTGTGCCCTATTTCTGGGGGACGGTAGGGATCGCCTATCGGCGCGATCTGGTGCCCGAGCCGATCACTTCCTGGATGCAACTCTACCGGCCGGCGCCCGAGCTGCAGGGTCGTATCAAAATGCCGAACACCGCGCGCGATGTGCTGGGGATGGCGCTGAAGGCACTGGGTCATTCCATGAACACGGACGATCCGGAGAAGTTGAAGGAGGCGGGGCGCCTGGCACTCGCGCAGAAGCCGGCCGTCTCCGTCTACAGCTACATCTCGCTGGGCGAGGGCAGCGCCCTGGTGTCGGGCAAGACCGCAGCTGCGATGGTCTACGGCGGGGACGCGCTCAACGTCGCCCAGCACCACGAGGACATCGTCTACGTGCTGCCCGAGGAGGGCGGCGGTATCTGGTGCGACTACCTCACGGTGGGCGCGAATGCACCGCATCCCGAGCTGGCGCATGAATTCATCGACTTCATCAATCGGCCCGACATAGCTGCGCAACAGGCGGAGTATATGTATCTCGGATCCCCCAATCGCGCCGCGCGGGAGCGCATCGACCCTGAGATCCTGTCCAATCCGATCGTGTATCCCGACGCCGATGCGCTGGCGAAGTCGGAGTACTATCGCCCCCTGTCACCTGAATTGCTCCGCCTTCAGAGCCGGATTTTCACCCACATCGTGGAGTAGCCGTGCCATGCAGCTGCGGCTCAAATTCGTCCTCCTAGTGCTCCCGCTCTTGGTGGTGCCGCTGCTGCTGTTGGGCATTGTGGCCTACCACGAAGTGAGGGTGCTGGCGCGCGAGCGCGCTATCGAGGAAATGAACCTGCTGCTCGAGAAGTTCGGGGAGCAGTTCAAGCTGAAGCGGGAGGCGGCGCTGGCGAGCGTCCGGGTCTTCTCGAATCACGCCCTTGTGCATCAGTACGCGCTCACTGACGACTTGAGCGAGCGCGCCGTGGTGCTGCAGCGCCCCTTGCTGCGGCAGTTCGCCGAGTTTCAGTCCGCCTTCCCGTCCTATAGCGCGATCCGGTTCGTCCAACCCGACGGTGCCGTCGCCGCCGAATGGAAGCGCACCACAGACGCGGACAAGCTGTTCGACACGCCGCGCATTGGTCCAGCATTCCGTACCGAGCTCGCCGCGACTTCCGGCGGACCAAGAGCCTTTTTCCTGCCTGAGAAGGGTGAGGAGCCGACTCGGCTGATCGCCGCCGTCGACCTGAATCTCGTCAGCAACATCGATACCGATCCAACCGCCGAGCCCCAATTGCGGGGCTACCTCGCGGTAACCGTGGACCTGTCGACGATTGCCGGCCAGATCCACGAACGCCGGGTCGGTGAGCACGGCGCCCTGATGCTCGTAGACGCGGAAGGTACCCCTCTCCTGGGCTCGGAGTCGCCAGCCTCGGCATTCGAGGGTGACGTGCCCGAGGCGTTCGTCGCCGGAGCGAGCGACGTCTGGAGAGGAAACTGGGGGGGCATGGAAACCGTGATCCGGTCCCGTTCCATCGAGCCCGGGCTCCGTTTGCTGGCCGTGCTTCCCGCCGACGAAATTCGGGCCGCCGAGCGAGATCTCGGGCGTATCGTGCTCGCGATCACCGTGGCGGCCGTGGTGGTCATACCGGCGCTCATCCTGTTTGTTCTTGGCCGGCTGGTCGTCCTGCCGCTCCAGAGACTGTCGTGTGCCGCCGATCGGATCGGTGAGGGCGAGCTCGACACCGCCGTTCCAGTGGTGGGAGGCGGCGAAGTGGGGGTGTTGGGCCGGACGCTGGATTCGATGCGCGAGCGCCTCGCCATCATGAACCGGGAGTTTGCCCACCAGGCTCAGCACGACAGCCTGACAGGCTTGCCGAACCGGCGACTGCTCGACGAATACCTGATGCATGCCTTGCCTGATGCGCTGCGCCATCGATATCGCCTGGCCGTCTTGTTTCTTGACCTGGACGGGTTCAAGCAGATCAACGACAACCAGGGGCATGCCGTTGGTGACGCCCTTCTGCGGGGGCTTGCGCAGCGTTTGCTCGACAGCATCCGCGATGAGGACTACGTCGCCTCCGACCCGGGCCCCGACCCCGACCTCATCTCCCGTATCGGCGGCGATGAGTTCATCATCCTGGTCGGGCACCTGCACACGGCGGACGAGGCGGGACGGGTCGCACACCGCATTCTCGATACCGTGAGGCGTCCGCTGGATATCGAGGGGGCCGAGTTCGGCATCAGCGCTAGCATCGGCATTGCGGTCTTCCCGGAAGATGGCCAGTTATCCGGCGATCTGATTCGCCGCGCGGACACGGCGATGTACCAGGCCAAGGATCAGGGCAAGAACCAGATCGCATTCTATTCCCCGGCGCTGGACGACCTCTTCCGCAGTCGTGCGCGCATGGAAGAAAAGCTCCGACAGGCCGTGTTCGAGGGCGCGCTGTCACTCCACTATCAGCCGCAAGTGGACGTAAAGACCGAGCGGATCGTGGGCTTCGAGGCACTGGCCCGCTGGCATGACGCGGACGCAGGTTGGATCGGACCTGCCCAATTCGTCCCGTTGGCGGAGAGGTCGGGTTTCATCGGGCCGCTGACCCGCCACCTGTTGCAACTGGCTTGCTGGCAGATACGTACCTGGCAGGAGGACGGTCTGACCGTAGTTCCCGTATCGGTTAATGTTTCCGGCGAGCAGATCATCAGCGGTGAAATCGTCGACATGGTCGGCGAGGCGCTCGCGGCTACCGGGGTCGATCCGGGCGTCCTTCGGCTGGAGGTAACGGAGACCACTCTGATCAAGGCCGAAACAGGGTCGGTGCAGGCTTTCCAACGCCTTCGCGACATGGGGGTTCGCCTGTGCCTGGACGATTTCGGTACCGGCTATTCTTCCCTGAAATACCTGCGCCGATACGCCTTCGACGTGCTGAAGATCGACCGCAGTTTCGTCAATGCCATTGGCGTCGAGGAGAGCGATCCGGCGCTGATCGTGGCAATGATCACGATGGCCGATGCCCTCGGGCTGAGTGTGGTGGCCGAGGGCGTGGAAACGGCTTGCCAGCTGGAATTCCTGCGTGACGCGGGCTGCGGCACTATCCAGGGATACCTATTTGGTCGCCCCGTAGAGGCGCGGAAGGCGGGGGATCTGCTGGCCGATTCCATGGTGTCGCTGGATCATGCCACCTCTGGTGGCCTACCGGGAAGGTCAAGCCGTTGAGGTGACGTTAGTGGCGCGAGTGGCCACCATCGCTGATGCTGAAACGTCATGAGCGCGGATCGACCGCCTCGCTGCGGCCATACCCCGCGGATATCGCGTCGGCTGGAGGGGATGGTGCATGCACCATTTGTGCTCTACGGATCCCGCCAGGGCATGCCCGGCGTTAGTTCATCCCTGCCGACGACAAGAATAACGCTCGACCCGTCATCGCCCAGGTATAGATCGACACGCTTGCGGGGCGACACAGGCCCCTGCCACTGCCTGATACCGACCTAGTGGCCGATATGAGGGCGGCGCGGGCGGTGTTGGTTGGAGAGATGCGGTAACGACCCCGTTGCCGGCGACGTGCCGCGGCCCGGAGCCGAGCCAGGGATGCCGTGTGCCTCGACTCCTCACGGGAAACGTGCAACTGTACGCGTCAGAAACGTCCGGGCCCAGCAAGAAAGTTCTCGGGCTTCGCTGTTTCTTGGGGTGTTCGTTTTTTAAACAAGAAGGTTTCCATGAACAGGTACATTTTGGTTCTGTTGGGGGTGATGTATATCGGCCCTGCTTTCGGGGGCGGTGTGTACAAATGCATGGACGAGAACGGCAGTGTCACCTTTAGCGGCGTGCCTTGTGCGAAACCGGGTGACAGGCAGGAGGCATTGGAGGTTTCGTCGAAACCGAGTCGTTCCGCGGAAGAAGAGCCGATTGACGACGCCAAGAGCGTCAAGCAATTGATAGTCGGCCGTTGGCGGTGGAGCGATGGCAGCGAAGTAAGGACCTTTCATCCGTCCGGACGGTTCGAGTCGAGAGGAGAAGACAGCTTCGCGGCGACAGAGGGGAAAGGGGAGTGGGAGCTGAACGGAAACGACTTGGTGATAAGGGCAAGCTTCGTCAACGCTTTGAACAGCGGCGAGAAGGTTAGTGTTTATAACACTTTGAAGTATACGGTTGAATCCGTGGATGAGAGCAGGCTCGTCACATACTGGCCCAAGTACGACAAAACCTCGGAGTGGATCAGAATGTAAGCTATTCGGGTTGTTGCGCAGCGGTGACATCGATGGCTGTTGTGAGGGTAAGGGGCGCTTCGTTACGCGTTACGAACGGCGAGCGCTGCATTGGATGATCGATGCATGGTGTGTGTGAAACGCGCGACAAAGAGAAAGCCACCCTGAGGGGGTGGCTTTGCGCGTGGCTGGCGCTACCGTCGTGAATCGGCGTACCGTTGCATTGCGTCTACCGGTAACACCCGGACTCTTGAAGGTATTCGACCGGACCGATGTCGGGGTTCACATCGCGGCGGTTTCCGTAGATATCGTAGTCGAATGAGGAGAAGGTCGACTGATCGATGATCGGGGACGGTGCGCCATCCTGTGAGACCTTCTGCAGGGCCACCGTGGCTCCATTCACCACGACCAGCGGATCGTCGATGATCGGGTTGTTGTCCCAACCGGGAACAATAGCTTCCGTCGGCGATGAGCCGGTGTAGTGCCAGACATTGTTGCTTCCGGTGATGTTGTCCAGTTTCGGTTCGGCTCGATAACCGGTGCCGACGAAGGGCAGATCATCCTCCGTGTAGCAGATGTTGTTGCTCCACTCGATGGCGACGTTGTCCTCGCTGCCGTTGAGGTTCAGGCAGCCACGCCCGCCACGGGTCTGACCGTCGGTGGTGTACCCGTGGATCAGGTTGTTGCGGATATACATGGTGCCCACCAGGCCGGAGTCGCGAATTGCGATGCCGCCATTCTCGCGACCCTTTGAGGTATCGGGGTCGACCCCGTCCCAATCGGCGGCCAGGCCGACGTTGATGAGCACGTTATCCTCTATGTACGCATCGACCTCCCAGCATTCCGAGCCGATGCTGATGCCGGCACCGCCCTGGTTGATCACCACGTTGTGGTGAATACGCAGGGGACCGCTTGGATCGCCGCAGTCGGCGTTCTGGTCGAACTGGTGGATGCCGAACTTGGCGTCGTTGTCGTGCAGGTAGTTCCAGCCGAATTCCCAGGGCTCCACCTGCATGTCGCGCCCGTCACTGCGAACCGATATGTACGTCGTATGATGCAGCTTGTTGGATCCGGCGCAGCCATACTCGTAGATCTCGTTCCCGAAGATCTTGTAGTCGGATACCCGGTCGGTGCCCCATTTGGCGCTCCCGAGGATGGCGCCTTGCGTGCGCGATGCACAGCCACCGGGGATGTCGGTAATGCGGTTGGCGACGGCACGGCCGTGCTTCGAGGTCTTTATCGCGAATGTTCCGCCAAAATGAATGGTGGAGCCGGTGGGCTGATCGTTGGCGTCGACGGACGTGTAGTTGGACGACCTGAAATCCAGTTTGGAAACCACGAACGCATCAACCTTGTAGGATTCGAGGCCGCGCTGAGCGGTCACCTTGGGCTGATATCCGGGGTAAGCAGCGACGGCAAACTGGGCATCCTGGCTGGACGAGGCGGAGGCATTGTTCATGTAGATGCCTCGCGAATCGCTGGATGATCCGGTATTTACGTCGTGAATGTAGATGGTGGAGCCGGCCGGTGCCGTATTGACGGCATGGTTGACCGAGCGCCAGGCATCTGACCACGAGCCGTCCCCGGAATCGCTGCCCGTGCTCTTGACGTGATAAATGCCGCCGGACCGCACCGTGAACGGCAGTGCATTGGATTGCTGCCCGTCGACGCTTACGACGATCTCACCGGGGCCGGCAAGGGCGTTCGGAACGGAGAACGCTATCTCCTGCATGCGGTGCGAGGCGTGCAGGTTGGCCGGACCGGACGGCAGGTTTCCGTCCGCCCGCTTCCAGTAGTAGACGTGCGGCTGGTGGACGTTGCCGTTGCTGTCGATGAACCGGATCTCACGGCTGGAGGTCCCCACCCCCAAGTTTTGCCCCCACACGGTTACGATGACGCCGCTGCCCTGACCGTCACCGAGGCCCGTCGACGGGCCACTGATCAGGTCGCTGAAGGCGAGGCGTGGTTCACCGGCTGCGGCGGCTTGTTGGAATGCCGTCAATAAAAGAATGGCCAATATGGCAACGACGGCTCTGGACGAAGCTCTGAGGGTATGAGTCATTTTAATCGTGCCCTCCTTGCGAATGAAGGCTCCCTGGCGCGTCGGTTCCCCATGGATCTGCCCCGGCCCTAACGGGTGCCTGGAAACCGAGCTGTCTTGCGGAGAATTTTTCTATTGCTTGTGTTTTGCGTAATATGTTTCGTTCCTGATCTGGGTTTTCCCTCCTGTTGCTATCTGGTGATTTGTTTTTCTATTGTAGAGGTTTTCAATTCCCCGTCGGCCCATGAACCGGCTGATGGACTGTCTGCTAAGTCACTGTAGAGTCCATGACGCCGTGTTCTGTGTGATTTGTCACATTTTGTGATGGTCGTCAAGGGGGGTTGCGTGCAAATCGGGTTGCCGGATTTTTCAGGAATTGTGCGCCTCACTGACATGGGTATGTTGAGATCATTGCCCGTTTTTTTAGGTGTTCGGTTCGTACCCTTACGGGTGTGCATTTACGTGGCTGTCGTGGTAAAAAGGGGCGCGACCCGGTATAACGCACATGAATCGTTTTCGGACGTGTGTCCGCGCAGAATTCGATGCGGATGAGAGTTGAATTGTGATTGTCGCCCGTTCAGGGCGCATGTAGGAAGAGACAATGCTGAAAGGATTCGAGACCATACTCCTCGACATGAACGACACGTTCATGTTCGGGCATGACCGCTTTGGCGACGAGCAGAATTACGGGGCGTACTTTACCTCGATAGGCGGAACGTTGTCGGCGGATGACGCGACAGTGATCATTCGTAGGGTGCTCGAATACCTGGAGCCGCTGTATCCCGATCCGGCGTCCCGCGAGTGCTTTCCAGGCATCGAAGCGGCGGTCGCGGCCGTATCGCTCAAGGGGAGTGTCTCGGAGGCGGATCGGATGCGACTGGTTGAAACCTTCGCGCATCATGAGCGTGGCACCGTTCCGCCTGCCTATCTGTCGGGTCCCCGACGATTGCATAGACCCGTCACGATATGCATTATGGATGGGTCGCGAGGTGATGCATGCGTTGA
>NZ_JBNAZM010000087.1:0-7458 GCF_051195215.1 Arhodomonas sp. AD133
AGTGCAGTCGTTCTTCCGTCACCCGGCCTGCCGATACACAATCGAACCTGACATTACTTTCTAAAAGATTAGTAATGCTGATGACGCTAAGTGAGAGAGAGCTGGCGCTCATGGATGAGGCGCGCGCGATTCGCAGTATCACCATTACCGTTCGTTTTGATCGCCCCGGCGAGGATCCCGTCTTTGGCCTGGCGGTCACGCTTGGCGATGGTGATCCCCATATCCTGTTGAATTATCGTCGACGCCCGCGTCTGTGGCGCAGTCTCGATACGATCTACCGCTTTCTGAGAAATACCTGCCCCAACACCGAGCAGGTGCATTTGGCACTACGTGAAACGGCGTAAATGGAGTGACGGAAGAAATGGAACGACATATGAGCATGGACGTTCGCGCACGGACGCTGAAGGGCATGATGCCCCTGTTGATCTGCACGGGACTGTTGATCCTCCCTGAGCTGGCCCTGGCGCAAGGTAGCGGTGGCAGTAGCAACCCGATTCAGGGGTTTCTCGACGGCATTGTCGATCTGCTCAACAACGGCGTGACCCGCTCGGCGGCGATTCTGGTGGTGATGTTCCTGGGCTTTCGTGCATGGCGGGGCCACATGGAGTGGAGCTCGGTCGGCTGGGTGCTCGGTGGCATGCTGTGTGTTTTCGCGCCCGCGGCGATCGTCGACTGGGTGCAGAGCAACGCTGGCATCTAGGCGGCCAGCGTGGTTGTCGAAGACAAGCTCTTCGTGGGAATGACGCGCCCGACCATGGTGTGGGGCGCGCCGTTCGAGTTCGTGATGCTCAACGGCATGTTCTCCACGATCTTGTTTCTGGCGGCGGGCAACCCGTTGTATCTGCTCGTTGGTGTGCCGTTGCACGGCGTGATGTGGGGAATCTCACGTCACGATCCTCGGCTTGGGGAGCTGCTTTGGCTACACATGCGCCTGGCCGGTAGCAGCAGCATCACCAAGCGCTTCTGGGGCGTGCGTTCGTACACCCATCTGCCGGCGGAGGCACCGTCCTAGCACGGGCATAACGCGGCTATCTTCCAGTACGACACGGATTGTCGGCATGACAGTGAAAGAGACACAAAACGCGACCCTGCGTGCGAAAGAGGCGCCGAGCTCGCGCCATATTCCCTACAGTGCGCAAATTGATGCGCACACTCTCAAAACGCGTAGCGGTGACTTCGTGCGGACCATCCGACTGGACGGCATTCCGCACACGACAAGCCCCGATGAAGTCACTAACGCGTGGCACGAATCCCGGCATCACACACTGCTGACCATCGCGAGCCCGCAGGTGGGCGTGTGGACGCACCTGGTGCGTCGCCGCACCCATGTTGCGCCGAGTGGGGGGGCGTTCGAGTCGGGCTTTGCGACGAGCGTGGATGCGAAATACCGGGGCTTGCTCGGCAGTACCTCGCTCTATGCCAATGAGCTGTATCTGTCGCTCATCTATCGACCGGCCGCCTCGCGGGTTGGTGGTTTGATCAACCGGTTTCGTGACCGTGTTGATCAAGACGAGCGCCGGTATCGCCATGAGGTGGCCATGGAGCGGATCGCGGAGCTGACCGACGAGGTCATGAAAGGCTTCGCGGATTACCGTCCGCACTTGCTGGGTACCTACGAGCATCAGGGCATGCTGTGCTCGGAGCCGGCTGAGTTCGCGGCTTTCCTGCTGAACGGGTATTGGCAGCGCATGCCGCTGCCGCGGCGTGATCTGAGCACCGTGCTGCAGACGGCTCGGCCGTTCTTCGGCAAGAACCTGGTCGAGCTGAGCGACGTGGAGGGGGCGCGTCTTGGCGGCGTGCTTGGGGTGAAGGAGTACGCGCCGAGCACACGGCCGACGATGCTCGATTCGTTACTCGATGCGCCCTATGAGTTCGTGCTCACGCAGTCGTTCACGTACGAGACCCGGGCGCGAGCGCTCCATCAGCTCGAGATTCAGGTCAACCGCATGGATCAGGCCGAGGACGCGGCCGTCTCCCAGATGGAGGATCTTGTCGAGGCGATGGACCACGTGCAGTCGGGACGGCTGGCCATGGGCCATCACCATCTCACGCTGTTGTGCTATGGCGATTCCGTGCGCCAGCTCGGCGAGCATCTGACCGATGCCAAGCAGCGCCTTGCTGACGGGCGGTTCGTCGTGGCCCGAGAAGATCTTGGGATGGAGGCCGCTTACTGGGCGCAGCAGCCCGCTGCCTGGAGCTATCGGCCGCGGCCGTCGTTGATCACCTCGCGGAACGTCGCCGCGCTTGCCTCGTTTCATAACTACCCCAGTGGCTTGCGTGAGGCCCGTTGGGGCGGGCCGTTGTCGGTGCTGAGAACGACCGGCCGGACACCGTACTACTTCCACTACCAGGCGAGCGACGACAAGGAAGCGGCGGGCAACACGGCCATCGTCGGGCAGACCGGCACGGGCAAGACCGTGCTGATGGGCTTTCTGATCCTCCAGGCGTTGAAGATCAATCCCCGGGTGATGGTCTGGGACAAGGACCGGGGCATGGAGATCGCGGTGCGGGCTAATGGTGGCACCTACTTCGTCATCGAGCCCGGGCGGGCGACTGGCTTCAATCCGCTTCAGTTGGAGATGAACCCCGCCAACCGCGCATTTCTCAATGAGTGGCTGCGTACGCTGATCCGCGGCGAAGACGGCTATCAGATGACCACCGCGCACCATAAGCAGCTGGAGCAGGCGCTCGATGGCATCAGCCAGATGCCGCAAGCCGAGCGCCGGCTGACCAACTTGCGCCACTTTCTCGATACCACCGACACCGAGGGGCCGGCCGGCCGGCTTGCGCGTTGGTGTGAGGGTAATGAGTTCGGGTGGCTGTTCGATAACCCAACGGATGATTTCGCGCTGGATGCGCGTGTGTGCGGGGTGGATGTCACCGACCTACTGGATCGCCCGGTGATTCGCACACCCACCATGCAGTATCTCTACCACCGGGCGAATGAAATGATCACCGGCTACGACCCGTTCATGCTCATGGTCGATGAGGGCTGGAAGGCGCTGGACGACGAGGTGTTCGCCCCGAAGCTGAAGAATGACCTCAAGGTCATTCGTAAGCGCAACGGGGTGGTAGTGTTCAGCACTCAGAGTCCAGCGGACGCCATCAAGAGCACGATCAGCGACACGATCATCGAGCAGTCGATCACCAAGATCTTCCTCCCCAATCCGGCTGCCACCTGGGAGCAGTACAAGGCCCTCGGCGCCAATGAGAAGGAATTCGAGATCGTTCGCCGGCTTGGCAAGAAAAGCCGGCAGTTTCTCATCAAGCAGGATGATCGCAGCGTGCTCTGCGAGCTCAACTTGAACGACATGCCCGATGAGGTCGCCGTGCTCTCGGGCACGGAGGCAAATATCTCCGTGCTCCACGAGTGCATTAACGATGTCGGCGCCAATCCGGAGGATTGGCTGCCGGAGTTCTACAAACGTCGCCGGTGAGGCGCGGCCGGGGTGTCCGCGCCGCATACGGCCGGCCACGTTTCAACCAATGGAGGGTAACCCTATGCGACGGACAGGTGCAGTGGTCGCACCCGCTTTGGCTTTGGTGCTGTGGGGGGGAAGTGCAACGGCTTCCGGCATCCCGACCGTGGATGTGGTCAATATCGCCCAGACCACGCTAACGGCGAGCAACTCGACTGAACAGCTCTTTACGACCGTAGAGCAGCTGCAAAAGCTCAAAGAACAGTACGAGACCATCAAGAAACAATACGAGCAACAGCTTGAAGAGTGGGACGGATGGACCGGAGCAAGAAACCTCAATTCCCTCCTCAATGGATGGGAAGAGCGCGGCGAGCGGCGCTATACGCCGGAAAGTTGGGAGGAGACGCTGGCGATCCTCCAGGAGGGGAAAAACCCGGGCGGGGCGACCGATGAGTTGGAGCGCATCGTCAAGGAGGTCCGCGATGAAGACCAGCGTTACTCCCGTGAGGAGCTTTTCGGTGGCGATGGCGAAATTCCAGAGTCGCTAAAGGACGAGGCGGAGGACTATGAGCGCAGCGGCAATCGCCTCTATACCCACCGCGGCGTCAGTCAGGTGAGCTTCAACAAGACGAATGAGCGTCTTCTAAAAATGGAATCGCTCATAACCGAGATCAATAACGCTCGCGATCCCAAGGCGGCTCTGGATATGCAAAGCCGGCTCGTCGGCCAGTTGGGTATTCTGCTAACGGAGATGATCCGCATGCAGGCGACCAACAACATGATAACCGCCGACCGGGCTAGCGTGGAACGTAACACTTATGCGGCTGACCGGAAGGCTCGGACTGCGTATGTAAGAGACATTCCGTCCATTTATGAAGGAGACTCCCGATGAACAAGAAAACTATTCTCGTCTGTGGCGTCGCCGTCATCATTGCCATTCTTGGCACGGTCATCGTCATGCAGACGACGGCAAAAACGCCATTTGAAAAGATGATGGAGGCCGACCGTGAGGCGCGCAAGGCGAGCGTCGAGGATATCCCCTCCATTTCCATTGATGACGAGGAGGAATAGGAAATGCGTCGTCAGTTCCTTACAGGCCGCCTTGCTACCGCTGGCGAGTTTCGCAGGCGAAACGGCTGATCCCTATATCCCGGAGACCGTGAAGACGGAGCACCCGCTCGCCGAGTGGATCAACATCGAGGGGATTAGGGTCCTCAAGATGTTCTGGTCGGGTCGGCTCATGACCTACTGCCTGCCCGAGTACGATCCAGACGCGCTTGATAAGGAGAGATGCGCCGAATTGGTGGGCGACTACGTCGAACGTGCGCGGAAGTACGGGATTGACATGGAGCGCGCCGATATTAGGTCAAGGTCGTACATGGAGGCCGTGTCCGACGTTTTGGAGACCGAGGATCAATTGCGCGAGAAGTGGGCATCAAAATCGCTTCATGAGCGTGGCCCTTGGAACGCTTACAAGGAAGAAAAATACCGCGTATACGATGCGTTCATAGAGTCACGTAAATAGGTAAATTGATATGCTGTCAGAGCGGCGTGGCATCTCCGTGTCACGCCTCGTACTTTAGTTGCTAAAGACCTGTGTAGGGTTGGCCGTTGATTAACGATGTACGGGGCGTTGTCACAATGTTTTGCCGCCTGTATTGATGGTGTTGTCGGGTTTTCAAAAGGAGATATGGCTATGCGTGGTTACGCTGTGTCGGCATTGCTTTTTGGGATGCTTGCCGCTTCTGTATCGGCTCCGGGTTTTGCACAAAGCGTGAATGATCCGTATACCCCGGAGACTGTGAAAAAGGAGCATCCGTTGGGGCCGTGGCTCAATATTGAGGGGGAGAAGGTGCTGGATAAGTTTTGGGAAGCATCAATGATCGACTATTGTCTTGCGGAGAATAACCCGGATCCTCTGGAAAAAGAGATGTGTGCCGATTATGTCAGCGATAGTGTAGCGCGAGCAAGGGAGTATGGCCTTTCGGTTACTCGATCGGATTTTATGTCGCCTTCGTTTATGAAGGCAGTTTTGAAGATCGAGAAGAAGCTGAGTTATTTGGTGCAAAAATGGTCCGGAACCCGCCCTCGTCAGAGACGTCCTTATGAGGCGTTCAAGGAGGAGCAGCGGCGAGTCGAACAAGAGTTTCTAGAGAATCATCCGCGAGGTGAGTGATCGCGGTGCGCAAGGCGTGACGTTGTAACGTCACGCCTTCTTGGTGTGAAAGGTGTTGGTAGAGGGCGCAGGGATGGCCATTGTCAAAGACATTATCGATTCAGTCAATGATTCGACCGAGCTATATATTTCGGACGTGTTTGCCAATATTGGGTCGGAAATTGCTGTTTGGGTGGCGGACCTGTTTGCGCTCTACTTTATATTGATGGGGCTGGGTATATGGCTAGGTTGGATCAATCGGGACATTCGGGAGGTGTTTAAGAAAATAACGCTTGTGGCCGTTGTCTGGATTGTTTGTACCTCGTTTTCCGTCTATCAAGCACTGGTTGTCGATATAATGACCGACGGGCCGCCACAACTTGCGGCGACAATTACGGGGAGCAACGCAGGTTCGATACACGAAACGCTTGATGAAACCATGGCCGATGTGTTTAAGGCGACGTTTAAGGCGTTCAGAGGGGATGGATGGGGAGCGCAGTATCTTTTGGGGCTGGCTATATTCATACCAGGTCTGCTGGCCGTGGCGGTTGCGCTAGTGATGATTGTGACGGCCAAGATTGCAATTGCAGTGCTGGTGGCGGTTGGGCCTCTGTTTATTATTGCGCTGGTTTTTTCGTCGACGAAACGACTGTTCGAGATGTGGTTGCAGCATTTGATGAATTTTTTCCTGGTTATTGTGCTGACGGCAGCGTTTCTGGCGTTGACGGAGAGCTTGTTTAAGTCGGCGTTAAGCAAGATACCGGAATCAGATGAGATAGCGTTTAGTGATCTGGCGCCGTTTGTGTTGACGGCGGTGGTGATATTCATGCTGTTGAGGAAAGTGGAGACCCTGGCTGCAGGGTTGTCCGGAGGCATGTCACTGGGAGGGACAGGGCTGGTGGATTATGCCCAAGGAAAGATGGGGCAAGCGAATAGATCGTTAAATAAGCATGGGAGAGATTATTTAAATAGGGGGCTGAATAAGATAAGGAATAAAAGAAAAGGCGGGGATTTGAAGAAGAAGTGAGCATTTTCCCGGAAAGAGGGGCATGGTGAAGATGAAAAATATGCTGGTTATGCTGGTGTTCTGCGTTGGGTTGGCAGGATGCAATACCTATCCCAAGGAACCACCGCCTTGTGCGTCCCTGAATCATGGGCCGTGTGGTCCCGAGGTGCCTTTGAACACCATCGAGGCGAGGGCATAGCGGAGGCCGGCGGATGAAAGGCAAGAAGGCAAGGAAGCAGGGTGTCGCCCCGGATGAGGAGGGGGCCTATTACGAGGAGTCCCGGTTGTGGGATGACGAGGTCTATCAGAAGGCGAAGCTGCGTGAGCGCCGAGGCTGGTTGATCGGCGGGGGCGGGCTCGTGCTTGCAGTCCTCCAGGCGATCGCGCTCGTTGGGCTGACGCCGCTGAAGACCGCGGAGCCGTATGTCATTCGGGTGGATAAGTCCACGGGCATCGTGGAGGTCATCCAGGCCATGGAGGACGGCGGCACGATCACCGAAGACGAGGCCGTTACCAAGTACTTCATCGGCCAGTACATGCAGGCCCGGGAACAGTACGACAGCCAGGATTTCGCCCGCAGTTTCCGGCGTGTCGAGGCGTTCTCCTCGGGTAAGGCGGAACGGGCCTATTACGCGGAGATGGATGAGTCCAATCCAAAGAGCCCGGTGAACGTCTACGGCCGCAAGGCGCAGGTGACGATCACGATCAAGAGCATTTCGTTCCTCAATCAGAACACGGCCATCGTCCGGTGGATTCGGACGAAGAAGACCCGGAACCGGGAGTCCGTGAGTCATTGGCTATCTGTCAGGTCCCGGACGATTCCGTGGCTTTTTGTGAAATAGATCGGGCCTGTCAGCGTACCAGTGTTTCATCGCCTG
>NZ_JBNAZM010000088.1:0-7111 GCF_051195215.1 Arhodomonas sp. AD133
GAGGAACTACTGGAGGCCACCCACGGAGGCGTCTACGCGTATGCCGATGCCGCCGTCCAATGATTCATTAGGAAAAAACGCCGGCACTGTCGGAAAAAGGTTGACACATTCCGCTCGCCTCAGTAGAACGCGTCCGACGCCGGCACCTCGGTATTCTGGCCGTACGTACATGCCCCAGATGACGCCCTTGTGGCGCATCTTGCGACGATGTTCGCGCCGTACGCCGATCGTACCGATCAATACCGATGAATCACCAAAGGCGCCGAAGACCGCCGATCCGCAGCCTGGCGCAATACGACTCGATACTTCATCGATCGCGGCTCCGCACTCCTCGTCGTAGCTCGATGCGAACGCCGTTGGGCATTCACTCAGCCCGGCAAGCCGCAACTCCATAAAATCGGCCGCATCCCCGCTCGTGAGTTGTCGAATAAACATCCGTTTCAGTTCGTTTCGAGTCAGTGCACACACGGAGCACAGTGGATTGCAGCTAGAATCATCGTGTTAACGTGATGTTTGTTGGCTCTATTAAACGTAAATTCAAGCGGGATGCATAAAGGTTGACGGTGGTCCCCTTCGCTACCGCTGTCACGCTGCCGCCGACAGCCTATCGTAGGGCACGGAAGTCGAGCGCCGCGACGGTATTCGAGCCGGTCAAGCCAGAAGGAAGGGGTGTCATGTGGGTGGTGATCGTGGTCGATACGGATGACGTTACAGCCGACATGGAGTGTCTGCTGCAAAATCGCGGCAGTCGCCCCGTCGCCCAACTGCCCCCGGCTTTCGCGCAAGCCTTGCTGCCCCGTTTGCAGGACCACTTTTCCTCGCGACAGCTCGATCGGGCCCAACGCCCGACAGTTGACATGCCCTATCATCTGGACCGCGCCAGGCGTTATCTGTACGCCCCCAACGGCGACGCCACCGCCTTGACCGCCGCCGAAGGCATTGTGCTCGACCGGTTGGCGCGGGCCGCGCCGGACCCCGTTTCCCGCCGGGAATTGACGGAATCCCTGGGTCACGATGTCCGCTACTACGACGAGCGCCGGCTGGAAGCCACCGTGAGCCGGCTACGGCGTAAGCTGAAATCCCCGGACGCCCCGCCGAACAGTATCAAGGCCGCGCGGGGTCGAGGCTATCAGTTGCTGATTGACGTGGCGGTGGTGTGAGCAGGCCGTTTTCGAAAGCCAGAGGTAGCCAGGCCAGGACATGGGCGAACCGGTCAACCTGGCCGGACGACGGTCCCAAAGGCGGCAGCGCCTCCACCACCGAGGTGGGCTGTCGGCAGGCCAGCAACAGGTCATACTGCCAGGCTTCCAGCGTCAGGACCCTGAGCTGGTAGTCCACCCGGGACACCGCCACAGGATAATCCCCGGCCGGGGGGATGTCGGCCTCCTCGTCCTGCTCCCACTGCACGGCCATTGCCGGAATCGGATAGGCCAGCCGGCACAGCTTTAGGCAGGGCGGTGTGACGATCTGCAGGTCGCCAAGCAGCGGGCGTAACGGGTCGAGGGTTTCAATTGTGGCGGATGGCGCGTCCTCCAGACCCCTGGCCAGCAACGCCTCCGTCCTGGCCCGCTCGAAGGTCGCGATCTGGGCCGGCAACTCGATCAACGCCCGCTCTTCGGGGGCCGCTGGCCATTGGGGTTTGGAGGCATCGAGAAAGGACGCGAATCCGCGGCCCAGTTCGAACAGGCTCCAGGTCCTGGACGGCCGCGTCACGATATAGGCCTTGGCAAAGGTGGTGAAGACCTCTTCGCCCATGAACCGGTACAGCAACGGATACTCGTTGCTGAGCGATTCCACCAGGCGCATCACGTACCCAGTGGCGTAGATGTTCAGTCGTGTGTACGGCGACGAGCCCTTGTCATGTCTGATCACGGCATCGGCAGTCAGGCCCTGGTGGTGGGCGGTTTCCCGGAGTTTCTCGCCCAGGCTGCCCCGTTCCGTGAGCAGGTGGCGGAACCAGTGCTGAACCTGTGACAGGGACGGATCGGGCATGGCTCAGCTCACCAGCGGATTGGAAACGGGCAGACCGCTGCCCGCGGCGGTGGCTTCGCATTCGGGCAGGATCCCGGCCATGACGGACCGCGCTTTCCGGACTTCGGCCACCAGTTCCGGGTAAGGGGGAATGCGCGCATCCCACTCCAGGAGCGTGGATACGCCGCCCGTCAGCCGTTGCGCCAGCCGGTAGAGTTCCCACACCCGCGTGGGCACCGGCCCGTCGTGGGTGTCGATCAGGATATCGCCATGATCCGACGGGCCGGCGAGGTGGATCTGGACGATGCTGTCATGGGGCAATTGGCGGATGTAGTGCTCCGGGTCCTCGCCGTGATTGAAACAGGTGACGTAGACGTTATTGACGTCCAATAGAAGCTTGCAGCCCGTCCGGGTCACGAGTTCGGCGAGGTAATCCCATTCGGTGAGCGTCGAATGCTGGTATTGCAGGTAGGTGGAGGGATTCTCCAGAACCAGGGGACGGCCCAGGTAGTCCTGCACACGCTCCACGCGCCGTGCCACATGGCACAGGCTCTCTTCGGTTAATGGCATGGGTAACAGGTCGTGGCTGTTGACGCCGGCCACCCCGGTCCAGCACAGGTGATCGGAGATCCACTGCGGCTGGATGGCCTCGGCCAGGGCCTTCAGCTTGCCCAGGTACTCGAAGTCCAGCGGGTCCGTGCTGCCGATATTCATCGACACGCCATGCATGACGATGGGGCATTGGCACCGCAACCGGTCCAGTACATGGCGGGCGTAGCCGTGGTTGTCGATGAAGTTCTCGCTGATGATCTCGAACCAGTCGACCATCGGGTCGTCGTGGTGCATCAGGTAGTGGAAATGCTGGGTGCGCAGGCCGACACCCAGCCCCAGGCACGGGAATTCAGCGGCAGAGGGACCCGGTTGTGCCGGGCCCCGCTCCGATGTCGAATGCTCGCGGAGCATAAGCCTCCCTCAGGTTGAAGGCGGCAATGCGAGCCGGATGTCGTTGGGTTCGGGCGGATCGCAGTTGGACAGGCCCTTGGCCTGGCAGAAGGCCTTCCAGGCGATCTCGTACACCGCGTCACCGGGCTCGTAAGGCATGGTGTCGCTGCACTGGGTCCGCTCGACCGGGTCTTCGCAGTAGGGAATCTTGGTCGCCTTGAAGTCCGGCGCGCTGCCGTATTCGTACAACTGCATCTGGTAACAGTCGTCGCTGAGCTTCGGGAACAGCTGCGAAGCGGAAATGGGCACCGCGCAGCCCCCGAAACCGCCGCACAGATTGTCCGCCGGGGCGCTCTTGACGCCTTTCGCCGCGTGCCCGCCGCAACTGCCCCCGCCACTGGCGCTTTGCACGAATCCGCAGCCGCCCTGGGCCTTGCAGGCGTTGGAACCCTTGCAGCTGTGGTAAGTCACCACATGCGCGCAGTCGTTGCCGCCCGGCTGGTCGCTCATATAGTCCATGCCCTGGCAGGCGTGGTAGAGCACGTCACTCTTGGGCGAGGCGATACCGTCCACCAGGTTGGGCACCTGGCCCGTGACCGCCCAGCAAATGGACACCCGGTCCCCCGAGCCCACCATGGCCGGGGACGGGAACTGCCACTCTTCCTGGTTCCAGTACTTGTTGAGTTGCGTGGTCAGGCCCTTGAGCGTGCCCACCGCCGATTGGCTGAAGGTATGGTGGGCCTCGCCGCGCCGGTCGGGTTGGTTCAGGCGGTTAAGGGCGTCGGCGATCTGCTGGGTGCTCGGCACTTTGGAGCTGGTTTCCCCGTCAGTCCCCAGCATCTCCGCCTTCCAGGGGTGGCCGGGGTTCGCCTTGTGCCAGTCGGCCCAGGTCTCGTAATCGCTGCTTTCGCTGATCCACTGCTTCACCTGGGTGAAGATTTCAAAGTGGTCCTGGTCTTTGGTGTCGATCCGGGCCTGGGCATTGCCGGATATGGCGGTCTGCTGCCCCTTGTCGTTGTAGCCCGGGTAATCCGTCATCAGGGCTTCCGGGTCCGGCTGGAAGGGTTTCTGGACGGCGTCGAGCTCGCCCTGGCGCAAGTCCGGGCCTTGAAACCGTTGAACCCAGGGCTGGTCGGACCACTTGGCGAGGATCTTCGGAACGACTTCCTTCCCTTCGCCCTGGTCGGTGATGGCGTTGACGTTGTTCAGCAGGTTCGCCTTGATCACGTCCAGATCGGTGGTCTGTCCGTCGTCGATGGTGCCGTCGATGCCCGGGTACTGGGGCTTTGCCTGCTCGGCGTTGAACTGGTCCCGCTGGATGGCATCCCGCTGCTCGATCAGCTTGCCCAGCAGTGTGGTGCCATCGGTGTAGGCGATTTCCAGGTAGTCCCAGTAACACAGGTACATGTGGCCGATGGAACCGAAGTAGGGCAGATTCTCCTCGGTCATCGTGGCGGTGAACCAGTCGAAGGGAGTGCTGGAGAAGTACTTGAGGGTCTCGCTGCCGTCCGGGCGCTCGACCTCCTCGTTATTGAGCAGGGTCGTGGCGCGCTCGCTGGTTTCCTCGATCAGCAGGAACAGCTCCAGCTGCGTCAGGTCCAGTTCCCGCAGGCGCACACGCAGCGCATCGGTCTGGGCATGCTGGAAGAAACTCTGCTTCACCGGATGCTTCAAGTCCTCCAGGTCGAGGATGTGAGGGATGGCCGTGCGATTGTCGTAGCAGTGCCAGCCATAGGTCTCCGTCTGCAGCGCCGGGCTGGTGAAGCTGGGCGTCACCCCGATCACGCTGGCCATATTGGATGCCAGCTGCAGGTGCAGCATCTCTTCGATGAAGACACTGTAGACGCTGTTGAACACCTTCTCGTTGGTGGTGAGGGGGCGGTCCTTCCAGCTTTGCCGATCGTCGTACAGACCGACGGTTCTCGGCGTGGTGGCCGCTCCCGGCCACCAGCGCCCCTGGTAGAGCGAGCTTCCGGCGCTGGTGATCTGGTGCATGCCCTTCACCGAGTAGAGCGCCGTCATGTACAGGGGGATGGTGAATAGCTCCACATTGGCGGCCGCTTGGGCAATGGCCCTGACGCAGGCCAGGTCCGCCGGCAGGCACTTCGGGTCCCGCGCCTTGATGCTGTCGGATTCATCCTCGCTGCGCAGGGGTTGTTTCAGTTGCGAAGAATCCATGGTCATGTCGCCCCCGACTGCTTGCTGTCCTTGGTAGCGTTCTGCGCCGCGATGGCGATCTGGGCCCTGGCGCGTATGAACGGGCCGTTGTCCGAGTCGTTATGGGGGAGCGGATTCGGCACCGTGAACTGGGCAATGGCGCCGGGCTGGAAAACCAGGCACATGCTGGAACCGCCGTAGCTGAACCAGCCGAGCTCCTGCCCTTTTTCGATTTGTTGCCCCACATCGACCTGGATGTCGACCGAGGAGATTTCCGTAATGCCGATGGGAATCACGCACACCAGGCCAAGCGCCGGATCCGGGCTCCTGATGATCACCAGGCCCCGCGTGTTCACGTTGGCCTGATAGCCCTGGGATTGGGTCCCGGCCGAAGGGTCGAACCCTTCCGAGAGCAGCTCGCTGAACATGAAGCCGGGTATCACCCGCGCCTCGATCACTTCCCCGGCGATGGGGGCGGTCCAGCGGTGGTAGTCGTTGCCGCTCAGAAACGATTGCAGAACGTCGCCGCCCACGAATTCGTCCACGTAGGGGCTGTCGTCCAGCATGTCGACCAGCGAGTAGTTCTGGCTCTTCGTGCAGATGTCGTCTTCCCGCTTCACCTGACGGGCGATGCGATACACGGTGCCGTCATTGGCCGATACCACCACGCGGGGGTTGTCCGGCCCGTCCAGCGGGCGGCAGATGGGAATGATCTGGCGGTGGAAGAAATCATTGAACGACGTGAACCCCCAGTGGACCGGATCCTTCTCCCGGTCGGCCTGGGTGACGAACTGGTCGAGGTTGTTGTGGGCATAGGATGCCGGCGAGAGCCAGCCATCAGGGGCGGTGGTGATCACGTCCAGCGAGGCGGGTGAATCCAGGTAGGCGCACCACGCGTCGAGCACGTCCCGCAGCATGTCGTTGAACAGTGTATTGGTGAAGACTTCGGTGCCGGCCGGGGTGTACATCATGTACACGAACAGCCCGGAGACGGGAAAGGCGTAGTGGGGTTTATCCGGGTCGTAGGCCGGCGCCCGCTGGATGATGTAGTTCAGCGCATCCAGCATGTCCTCCACCGTCCTGATCCCGTATTTCATGTCGGGCTCGTATTGCTCGTGCACCTTGAGCCCCTGCGCGACCATCTCCTGCACCTGCTGGTACAGCTCAGGATGCGCCGCGAGCATCGCCTCCATCGCCGCTACGGACGGCTGGTATTCCATGGCCGGGTCGGCCGCTCGTACCTCCTGGGACCGGCGGGCTAGCTCACTGAGCCAGAAGCCCAGTTGTTGGCCTTCCTTGGGCAGATAGCCGGCCAGCACGCCAAAGGATTGCCGGAATTGCTGCTCGAAGTTGTTGGAAAGCGTCGCGCCGTCGGTTTCGTTGTGCTGCGAGGCGTCTCCGCCGGCGGCTAACGTTTGATCCTGGGTCCGGGAAGATGAGGAGTCTTGCGACATGACGACCTCCTTCCATAGAGCGTGTAAGCAAGACGGGATTTGCCCCTTCAACATAGGTGCAGAAGGTTCCGCCAACCTGACAAAGGCTGACGTTGATATCGGAAGGTTTGGGCTCAGCCCCTGGTAGAGAACGTCATAAAGGTGTGCTGAATCCGGGAGGTAGCGCATGTGGCGGCGCCGCAATGAGTCTCATGGAGACCTAATGCCCTGCCAATCGTGTGAATGCCGTCTGCCCAGTAACCTTTTGGCCTCGGTGGACGGCCTGGCGCCGGATTTCGGGACCATTTCGGAGCGATTGAGTGTCTTGACACTCAGGGCGGCGCTGCCACTTCGCTGCGGCAACCCTGCTGACAGCAGACGTCGATCGCACGCACTCTACTACTGTGCTCGCGTTCGCAGACGATCACCGCACGCTAGCCCGCGCTCAAATGTCTATATCTTTTCGCCATCGCAACGCCCTATCCTCCCTGCCAACAGGTGTTGCGTTTGAAAACTGAGTCTAAGTGTCAAGACCTGATTGGTCGTATACCTGTTTACGGAACAACTCTGGGTGTTGTGCGTACCAGTCCTTGAGGTTCTGGACCGGG
>NZ_JBNAZM010000089.1:0-6714 GCF_051195215.1 Arhodomonas sp. AD133
CACAACATATCGGTCATCGCTACCTACCGGCTACCCGCCTTCACACCCTGGAACCCACACAGATCGAGAAGGAACCTCACAAGATCACGGATAAACCACTGAACGGCGTGTTCCGCTTGTTGCTTGCATTGTCTATCGGCCTCGCTGCTTTTGCGTCGCCTGACGCACAAGCTGCAGCGTTCGAGTGGGAAGCGGTAGGGAATACGGGCTTTTCAACAGGGACCGCGCAATATACGGATATTGCGTTCGACAGCGGCGGCACGCCCTATGTCGTGTACACGGACGGGGATCAGACGGATCAAGCGACGGTAAAGAAATATAACGGGACGAGCTGGGAAACGGTGGGCAGCGCCGGTTTTACGACCGGAACGGCCACTAACGTTCATATTGCCATCGACAGCGGCGGAGCTCCCTATGTTTTTTTCAAGGATGGGAGCAGCGGAGGCCTGGCAACGGTGATGCGGTATAACGGAGCCAGTTGGCAGGTGGTAGGCAGCGAGGGGTTTTCGAACTCAATCATTTATTCCTCGGATATCGCGATTGATGGCAACGATGTCCCGTATGTCGTGTACGTGGATTCCAGTACTTCGTATAAGCTCGTGATGAAGAAGTGGGACGGCGCGAGCTGGGTTACTGTGGGCAGTGCGGGATTTTCTTCGTCTAATGCCTCATCTCCGGGCATCGCGTTTGACAGCGGCAATACACCCTATGTGATCTATTCGGACAGTGATGCCACGGTGCAGAGATTTAATGGTTCCAGCTGGGTCACCGTGGGAATCGGTGGATTTGCAGACGGATTTGTTCAGGGAGTGGATATTGCGTTGGACAGCAATGACATTCCATACGCTGTCTATGTGGAAGACTCAACGAGTGAAGTCGGCGAATATAAAACAACAGTAAAAAAGTATGACGGCAGTTGGCAGTCAGTCGGTAGCGAGAGGTTTTCGGTCAGGGCCGGCGGGGCCGTGGATATTTCAATAGACAGTAACGGTGCGCCTTATGTCGCGTACACAGAGGATAGTACAGCTCAAACGATGGTGAGCGTGTATGATGCGCCCAATGATGTCTGGGACCTCATGGGCGGCGGATCTGTTTCTCCTGGTGCCAGCAACCATACGAGCATTGCCATTGACAGCAATGATAGGCCCTACGTTGTGTACATGGACGGTGCCAATGGCAATCGTGCAACGGTGCAGCGTGCGGTACAGAAATATGCCGTCAGCTACGATGGAAATGGCAATGACGGCGGGAATGCACCTGCCGACGCGTTGTATGAGGATAACGCCAGCGTAACGGTATCGGGCAATACGGGGAGTTTGACCAGAACGGGCTATACGTTTGCAGGCTGGAACACGGCGGCCGACGGAAACGGAACGGATTATGCGGGCGGCGACACGTTCACGATGGGCGCGTCGGATGTGACGTTGTACGCGCAGTGGACGATCAACGACTACACGGTGAGTTATGCCGGCAACGGGAACGACGGGGGAAGTGCTCCCGGGAGTAGCAACCATGTGTACAACAGCAGCGTAACCGTATCGGGCAACACGGGGGCTCTAAGCAGAACGGGCTATACGTTTGCGGGTTGGAATACGGCGGCCGACGGAAGCGGAACGGACTTTGTCGGCGGGGATACGTTCACGATGGGCGCGTCGAACGTGACGCTGTATGCGCAGTGGACGATCAACGACTACACGGTGAGTTATGCCGGCAACGGGAACGACGGAGGAAGCGCCCCCGGGAGTAGCAACCATGTGTACAACAGCAGCGTAACCGTATCGGGCAACACGGGGGCGCTGAGTAGAACGGGCTATACGTTTGCGGGCTGGAATACCGCGTCGGACGGAAGCGGTGCGGATTTTGCCGGCGGGGATACGTTCACGATGGGCGCGTCGGATGTGACGCTGTATGCGCAGTGGACGATCAACGACTACACGGTGAGTTACGCCGGCAACGGGAGCGACGGAGGAAGCGCGCCCGGGAGTAGCAACCATGTGTACAACACCAGCGTGAGCGTATCGGGCAATACGGGGAATTTGAGTAGAACCGGCTATACGTTTGCGGGCTGGAATACTGCGTCGGACGGAAGCGGAGCGGGTTTTGTCGGTGGCGATACGTTCACCATGGGCGCGTCGAACGTGACGTTGTACGCGCAGTGGGCGATCAATGACTATACGGTAAGCTTTGACGGCAACGGGAACGACGAAGGAAGTGCGCCCGGGGCTGGCAGCCATGAATACGATAGCAGTGTGACGGTGCCCGGCAGCGGGACGTTAAGCAGAACGGGCTATACGTTCGCGGGCTGGAATACGGCCGCGGACGGAAGCGGGACGGATTATGCGGGTGGCGCTACGTTCACGATGGGCGCGTCGGATGTGACGTTGTACGCGCAGTGGGCGATCAATGACTATACGGTAAGCTTTGACGGCAACGGGAACGACGAAGGAAGTGCGCCCGGGGCTGGCAGCCATGAGTACGATAGCAGTGTGACGGTGCCGGGCAGCGGGACGTTAAGCAGAACGGGCTATACGTTCGCGGGCTGGAATACCGCCGCTGACGGAAGCGGGACGGATTACGCGGGTGGCGATACGTTCACGATGGGCGCTTCGGACGTGACGCTGTATGCGCAGTGGACGACTAATGCTTATGACATCGATGTCACGGCCAGCCCGGAGGAAGGCGGCAACGCCAGCTGTGATCCGAATCCGGTGGATCATGACGGCAGCAGCACCTGTACCGCTTCTGCGGCTGAAGGCTACACCTTCACCGATTGGAGCGGCGATTGCACAGGTAGTGACTGCGTGCTGGAAGATGTCACCGGGCCGCAAAGCATTACTGCGAATTTCGAGCCCATCAGCTACGCTGTCACGCCCTCTGCCGGTGATGGTGGCAGTATCAGCCCGGTGACGGCACAGACAATCAACCACGGCGACAGCGTGGACTTCACTCTGACGCCGGATACGGGCTACAGCATTGGCGAGGTCCGGGGCTCTTGTACCGGCAGCCTGTCGGGCGACGTCTACACCGCCGGGCCTGTTGAAGCCGACTGCGGCGTTGAGGCCAGCTTCACGCAGGATCCGGCGGACGGCCTTTGCGGGGCGGCCGACGCCGGTGTCCTGACCGAAGCCCCCAGCGAGAACCTGTGCGAGGCGGGCAATGCCTCGGAGGTCACCGGCGAGGGCCCGTGGGACTGGAGCTGTCAGGGTGTCGCCGGCGGCGCCGATGCCCAGTGCTCGGCCGAGCTCGAGCGCCATGCCATTGCCACCTCCGTGACGCCGGTCGGGGCCGGCACGCTGACCTGCGATCCCGACCCGGTCGGCCACGGCCGCGACAGTGTCTGTACGGCCGACGCCGGCGAGCAGTTCATTTTCGAGGGGTTCGAAGGCGACTGTGATGCCGTTGACGCCCAGAGCTGCACCCTGACGGCGGTCACCTCGGCCCGCAGCGTTGTGGCCCGGTTCCTCCCCGTGCTGGTCGGTGACAGTCCGAATGCCGATCGCCCCGGCGAGATCCAGGCCGTTGCCTCGGGCGGTGGGTCGGGTCAGTGGATCTTCGACCATGCCGAGAGCCAGGGCTACATCGCACCGGAGAACGCCGGTAGCCCGCCGCCGGAGGGTCTGGAGTTTCCGTTCGGCCTGTTTGGCTTCGTGCTGGTCGATGGCGAGCCCGGCGCCAAGGCCACGGTGGTCATTACCTATCCAGAGCCGTTGCCGGCCAATACGGCCTACTGGAAGTACGACCTTGGCGCCGACGACTGGTACGAACTGCCCCCGGAGCACTACCAGGTCAGCGGCAATACCGTGACCCTGCAACTGACCGACGGCGGCGCCGGCGACCAGGACGGCGTAGCCGACGGGCGCATTGTCGACCCTGGTGGCCTGGTCATCACTCAGGCAGCAGGCGATCCGGTGGCGGTCCCGGTCCTGTCCCGGCATGGGCTGCTTGTCCTGGCCGCCCTCGTGCTTGTTCTCGGCGGCTTCCATTTCGGCCGATACCGGGTATCGCAAGGAAATCGGGACACCCACGATCTTCGTGGTTGAATCAGCCTGGTCGCGGTCGGCTGGTCATCAGGATCTGCTGAAATTAGTGCACAAGTGGCCGCGATTTGGCGTGTCGAGCAGTCCGCGGGCTGCTCGACGCCGAATTCGGGCACGGGCTAGCGATGGGAGCGCGGAAGGGCACCGTTACCTCTACACGTGCCTGGTCATTTTGTTCAGCCACCCGGGGAATCGGGCACGGTATTTGCCCAGAAACGCTGACAAATGCGGATGCCGCCTTCGTACCAGCAGGTTGGTGACCTCGATGGTCAGCCACACCTGAGCAATGATCGTCTGACGGGCCAGCTCGACCGGGTCCACGGACGTCGAATCACAGCAGGCCAGGTACCGCCGGGCGAGGTCCCCAACGGCAGCCCATGGCAGCAGGCCGGGAATCAGCGCAGCCAGGTCGATGCCAGGGCTACCGGTGCTGAAACGCTCCCAGTCGAACAGCACCACCGTCCCGTCCTGCCGCCGTCCCCAGTTGCCGATGTTGGCGTCACCGGATAGCAGCGTCCGCGGCTCGAAAATCGTGCCCTGGAAAGTTTGCAACCGCTTCAGTGTGTGCCTGTCGCGGGACGAGAGCTGCAGGCAGTCGGCGGCCAACACTGTCTCCGCGTCGGTCCAGGTATTGCTGAACAAGGGCACGCCATCCAATGGAATCTCCGAGGCATGAATCCGCGCGAGCTGACGGAGCACGTCGGGGCAGTCATAGTCCGTCGGGGCGAGGGGATAGGGCACGAATTCGAGCACGAGCAGCCGGTTCGCCACATCCACGCGATGCGCCCGCGGCATTTCCACACCTCGTGCGCGAAGGCGTGGCGCGGTCGAGTCATAGAATCGGCATTCCGTGAGCGCCGCACCGGATTTCCTCACCAACGGCGTATCGCGGTCGCGAAGAATCTCGACCGTCGCTACCCCCATCTGCGAGACATCGTCCGGTGATATCGCACGTATCGTTCTTGTCCGCATGCCGTATTGGTGTCCTGGCTGCGTAGTTGAAGATCTATTCGGAATCCACGCCCCTATGAGCGGCGATGGGTCGGCCTCCTGCGGATTAGAGGCCGATAAAGAAAACGTCATAGTTGATTTTGGTATTTTCGGGGTTGGTAATACAGTACTTCCATCCGGAACGGGGCAATCTATAAAACCCATGTCAGCTAGATGCCTTTGTCGCGACGGAAGCGTCGTCTAAACTTCTACTGTGCAATTAGATATGAGCAAAAATTGGTGACTATAGTGGTGCTTGCGCTGATCAATTCTTAAGACGTGGATTGGATTAATGGTTCGGTTTGAATTGCTCCGGCAAGCGCTGCTGAGTCTGATATGAGGTCACTTAGAAGACAGTGGCAACGACGACGTCCTTAGGTTGGACGCGCTTTGAACGCTGTTGCGCATAGATGTCCGCGTGCATGCGGCAAAATCATGGGTGGAGGTTGTTGTGGATATTTATGAAAATGTGCAATTGATCGGTGGTCAAGGTGGTGTGCCTTTCAATTGTACAGGCGGGTCCAATGGAAAGGTTCTGGAAAAGATTGGAGTGTGGGCTGGTGAATGGCAAATAAAGGCAATTCGTGTTTGGTTAACGGATGAGACCCCGGAGACCTATGGTAATCCGTCAGGTTCATATAAAGAGTTCGCTTTCGATCCTGGGGAGCGCATTACCAAACTTAGTTTATGGGGCAACGGCGCCGGTACGCGAACCGGCTGGATTCGTTTTCAGACGGACAGAAATCGCACCTTCGATCATGGCATGACTAAGTGGGGAAAAAAGCAGGAGTACCCCATCAATGTCAGTTCGGGTATTTGTGTGGGCACGATGGGGAGCGCGGGAGCGGACATTGACAATATGGGTTTCGTGTTTCTGAAACCCATTGAATATTCTCAACTAAAGGACGTATCGTATCCAACTTTGGCGTTGGAAACAGCAGGGATCATGCCAGAGACCTTGGATCAGTACACCGATAAAAATACCGGCAATGAGTCGAGAAGCTGGAAGTTCAGCGGCAGTAGAACGGTTACTACTTCATCTTCATGGTCCTTTACTGATGGACTAGAAGTTTATAGTGAGGTATCTGTTAAAGCTTCAGTCCCTGAAGTTGCGAGCGTAGAGGGAAAGTTTGGGTGGAAGGTGAGTTCCTCGGCCACTCATCAAACGTCCAGCTCCACTGAACGGACCCTTTCATGGGAACAGTCAGGCACTTTGGGGCCTGGTGATTCCATTTCTTTGACGGCGCTAACTAGAAAGGGGAGTATAGTGCTTCCTTATGAGGGGACAATGGAAGTGAGGTTGAAATCGGGGTATGTGTTTACTTACCCGGTAAAAGGGATGTATGAGGGGGTGTCGTATACGGGGGTTGAAATAACGGATTCATAGTTTGACTAGTATCGCTTTGGTCATGGATTAATGACCTGTTGTTCGGCTGCAAAAATCTGAATTGGTGTTGCGCATTTTTTAGGGCTTGCCGGCCCGCCGATATCCGTCGTGGCGATCGGTGCGCGCCGTGAGCTATACGTCCGAATATTCGCGGAATGTTGGGCCCGGCAATAATGGCTATGACATTTAATGCGCCTTCCAGGTTTTTTGCAGCTTATGGTTACTAATCCTTTAGAAAGTAATGTCATGTGCAATCGTGTATCGACAAGCTGGGTGATGGAAGAACGATTGCACCAATTG
>NZ_JBNAZM010000090.1:0-5692 GCF_051195215.1 Arhodomonas sp. AD133
ACGCCGGCGCGAACGCGTCTTGCCCCCGGGCCGCTGTGGTGCTCTGACGTATGACAATACTTCTGAGAAGATTAGTACACCAGAACGCAAACGGGAAAGCGCAGGATCAGGCAAAAATCCCGCAGCTTCCACCTGACGCGCCCCATGGCTCTGCGCCTAACCTTGGTACCGGTTTCCGGGCCGGCACGGCGATGAGCGTCGTTTCCCGCGGCCCGACTTCCCCCTGATTCCGACTTCACTTCCGCACGACAGGCAGGAGGCTATTCATGACTGCACGCTATACGCGCGAGCTCGGTCGCAGTGGTCTGACGGTGTCCTCGATCGGTCTGGGCTGTATGGGCATGTCCTTCGCTTACGGGTCCGCCGACGAGGAACGCAGTGTCTCGACCATTCACCGGGCGCTCGACCTCGGCGTCACGTTCCTGGACACGGCCGACATGTACGGGCCCGAGACCAACGAGCGGCTGGTGGGCTGCGCCATTCGTGACCGCCGTGACCAGGTTACCCTGGCCACCAAGTTCGGCATTGCCTACGAGTACGCTCTGGGCCGTGAGCCGGAGCGCATGGTCGACGGCCGGCCGGAATACGTCCACCAGGCCTGTGACGCCTCACTCCAGCGCCTGGGCGTGGACCACATCGACCTCTACTACCTGCACCGGGTCGACCCGCAGGTGCCCATCGAGGAGACCGTCGGTGCGATGGCGCAGCTCGTCGAGGCCGGCAAAGTCCGCCATATCGGGCTGTCCGAGGCCGCGCCGGCGACCATTCGCCGGGCCCATGCGGTCCATCCCCTGACCGCCGTCCAGACGGAGTATTCGCTGTGGACGCGTGGCCTGGAGCGCGACGTGCTGCCCACCCTGCGCGAGCTGGGTATCGGCCTGGTGCCCTACAGTCCGCTGGGCCGTGGCTTTCTCTCCGGCGCGATCACGACCCCCGAGGATCTGGACGAGGACGACTGGCGGCGGACCAATCCGCGTTTTCAGGGCGAGAACTTCCGCCAGAACCTGGCGCTGGTCAGGCGCGTCACGGCGGTCGCTGCGGAGCTCGGGGCGACACCCGCGCAAGTGGCGCTTGCCTGGGTGCTGGTGCAGGGCGGCGACATCGTGCCGATCCCGGGCACCACGCGGCCGCAGCGTGTCGAGGAGAACGCCGCGGCGATGGATCTGCATATGCCCGAGGAAGCGATGGATCGCCTCAACGAGGTTTTCCTGCCGGGCGCGGCGGCCGGCGAGCGCTATCCCGAGGCGACGATGGCGCTCGTGAACAATTGAGCGCACAGGCGCAGGCGGCCGCGGACGGGCTGTCTGCGCCGGTATCGCGGCACGTGAACGCTCGCCGTGTCACACACCCGTTTCGTACCTCGTCATAGGCGGTCACCCCCGCGCATGTTTTACGCCGCATCCCGACGGCGCCGCCGGTTCATGGCACCGGCGGGGCGCTGGCCGGACCGGCCCACGCCGGCCGACGATCGTCTCCTCCTGTCAGCGCCGCCGCCGGAGTGTCGCCGCAGGGCGTCGGCGCGCCCTCCGATCCGGTGGCCGGAAAGTGACGCTTGAGTCAGCGTGACGGGCGTGGATACTTGAAGAGTGGAATGCTTCGCACTGATCGGTCCTTCAACCCGTGATCGCGCCCGCCGCCCATGGCGGCGTCGCGCAGGCCACGGCTGCAGCGGAGCAGACAGCGGATGCGTGGAAGCAATATCGGGCTGGCGCTCCAGGGGGGCGGCTCCTACGCGGCCTTCACCAGCGGCGTGCTCAAGGCGCTGTTCGACGGCCGTCGCAATTTCCTCGACCCCGCACGCCTGCACTCCATCAGCGGCACGTCGGGCGGTGCGCTGAATGCCTTGTTGCTGGCTCTGTCCCTGCACGAGGGCCGGCGCAAGCCCACCGCCTATGTCGACCGTTTCTGGCGCCTCAATCGCATGGAGGCGCTGCTGAAGCAGCGTTATCAGGCCTTGCACATGGTTCCGGAGTCCGTCATCGCCGACCTGATCGGCATGAGCCGGAACCTGATGAGCACCCACCACCGCATGTCAGGATCCCTGGGGGCGGAAGCCTCGTTCAAGAGCCGCGCGATGGATATCGTCGACGACCTCGTCCACTTCGCCGCCCCTAATCTCACCGAGGACGTCGACGCGGCGCCGCTGCCGACCCGGCGCCCGTTCGTGACCGTGGCCGCCACCGAGGCCCGCACCGGTGTCGCCCATTTCTTCACCAGCAACGAGCGGATGATCCGCAAGTTCGAGGGCTTCGAGATCGCCGCCCACCGCCACGTGATACGGAGTCTGCGCCTGCGCAGCGTGTATGCGTCGATGGCGCACCCGATGCTCTTCGATCCCGTGCACATCGACGACGGCGTCTACTGGGATGGCTACTACACCAGCAATCCCCCGTTCGTGTTCCTGTTTCGCGAGGGCTGCGACGAGGTCGTGCTGGTGCGCCTGATCCAGCAGGTGCGCGACGAGCTAGGCGAGAGCGTCGCGGAGACCCGGGACCGCATCGAGGAGATCGTCCAGAACACCACCGTGAACATGGAGATCATGGCGTATCTGGCCATGCGCGAGCTTCTGCTGACCTCCGGCAATGGCGCCGAGGGTGTGGACCTGCGGCTCGGCCTGCAGCGCCTGCGCTCGGCGACGGTCTACCACGAGATACGCCTGCTCAAGCCGGGCAATATCGCCGACCAGGGCTATCCGCTGGCCCCGTTCGTGGCGAAGCTCATCGACCTGGGCCGGAAAGCGGTGACCGACGAGGCGGACGGTTTCATGGCCGCCTATGCGCGGGTGGCACCCGGCGAGCAGGTGATCAGCGAGATCGATTTCGACAATGCCACGGTGAGCTCCCGCGTGATCGACATCGATCACATGCTGTTCGACGCGTGAGCGGCCGTGGCAAGCACGGCGCGCCGAACCGCTCGGCTGCCCGGCTCAGGGCGCCGGGACCGGCTTGTCTCCGGTAAGGCCTCCGGAGGCTGGCGTTGCCGGCGGTGCAGGTGGTTGCCGGCCGCTGCGGCGGCCGTCAGGATAAGGTACCGCCGAGCCAGGGGTGGTCGGGGGCGGAAGAAACGCATCGATTCGGAAGCCAGGGAGGGGCGTGTTGCAGGTTGCTGTGGTCGGGGCGGGCGTTGCCGGGCTCGCGAGCGCGATCGCGCTGCGGCGTGCCGGGGCGTCGGTGACGGTTTTCGAGCGGCGCAGCGGCCCCGCCACCGGCGGTGCCGGTGTGCTGTTGCAGCCAAGTGGCCTGGTTGCATTGGCAGCCATCGGTGGCGCACTGGACCCGGAAAGTCCGGCCATTCGCCGGCTCGAGGGTCGGCGCCGGGATGGCAAGCGCGTTCTCGATCTGGACTATGGGCGCTATCCGGCGGGTAACGGCCGGGGTGTCGTGCGGGCGACCCTGGTGAACCGCCTGCTGGCACTCGCCGAGGCCGCCGGCGTGGCGTTCCGCTTCGCCAGTCCGGTGACGGCGATCACCGGCCATGCCGGTGGCGCCGCGCTTCGGGGTGTCGGCAAGGGCACTTGGGACCTGATCGTCGTGGCCGACGGCGCGCATTCCCCGCTCCGCGAGACCGTGGCGCCGGTCGACCGGACGCGCGCCTACGACTGGTCGGCGCTGTGGGCACTGGTGCCGCTTCCCGGCGACTGGCCGCGCGATGTGCTCCAGCAGCGCTATCATCGCGGTGACCGCATGGCCGGCATCCTGCCCGTGGCGCAGGGGCGGGGGAAGCCCGCCGTCGGCACGTTTTTCTGGAGCGTCCGGCATGATGCGGTGACAGCGTGGCGCCAGGCACCGCTTCAGGAATGGAAAGCGGCCGTGCTACGCCTGTGGCCGAGCCTGGCGCCAATTGTCGACGCGTTCCGCACGCATGACGATCTCCACGTCGCGACTTACCGGGACGCGCGCCCGAGTCGCTGGCACCGGGGCCGCGTCGTTCTTGTCGGTGACGCGGCACACGGTACGAGTCCCCAGCTCGGCAATGGCGTGACGCTTGCTCTGGGCGATGCCGTCGTTCTCGCGCGTGCGCTCGCCCGGGCGCCGGATATCCCCGCCGGCCTGAACGCTTATGAACGCGAACGCCGCACGGCGGTGCGCTTTACTAACCTTTGCGACAGTATTGCCAGATCTCAGCGCCACTGCGCGGTGTCTCGGCAAGGCGCGGGAGCGTCGGCGTGGCGAGGCTCACGTCAAGCGAGCGCAACGCCGCCGAGGCGCCGCGCAGTGGCGCCCCACGGGTGGCCGTGTGCGCCGCCGTGGACTGCGTTGCTCGTCGCTCATGTAGACCTGGCTACACCACGCTCCTCGCGCCTTGCCACAGCGGCGCACACGGCCACTGAGACCTGGCAATACTTTCGCAAAGGTTAGTACCAGTGGGCCAGCCGGTGGCTGACCCCGTTTTTCCAGTCCGACGGCAGGATGCTGCTCTGGCTACGCGACGCCACGATGGATTCCCTGTGCCGCGCGCCCGTTCTCGGAACCTACATGCATTCGACCCTGGTGGGCGATCGTAAAGGGTGGCTGTCGACGGGGTTGCTGAAGGATTTGGAATCGACCTCGCCCGGGGCGCTCGATCCGTCGCCTGAGGTCCCCGGGATCGACGCGCCGTTGACCGATACCATGGAACCAGCAGAGGAGGCCCGTAAGAGTGGCGATCAAATGTGAATCCATTGACGAGGTTCGCGCCAATATCGATCGAATCGATCGGCAGATCGTGGCGCTGCTAGTGTCCTGGAACACCAATTCGTTGTATTTCTGAACGCCCCAGTCTTGTCAGGGCTAGGCGCGGCGACGAGTCGTAGTGGCGCTACGGCGAGGAGGCGTAACACCGCCCTGACAAGACTGGGGCGCTCCCTTCGGGCGTGTCATGGCGCCGCTGTCGCGGTGTTGGCGTCACTCGACGTGGCGCTCACCACGCCTTCGCGCCGCCGCCTTGCGACAGCGGCGCCATGACACGCAGAAACGCAACGAATAGGTGTTCCAGGACACTAACCGAGCGCGGCGAGAACGTTGGCCAGGCGGCCGGATTCAAGCGAACCAGTGACGACGTACGGGCGCCGCAACGCGTCGAGCAGGTCATCGCGCGGGTGGTGGCGCTGGCGCGAGAGGCGGGTGCCGATCCGGTGGTCACCGAGCGCGTTTACCGGGCGATGATCGGTGCATTCATCGAGGCGGAGCTCAGCGAGCATGCCGCGCTGGGTGAGCAGGCCCAGGCGCCGTCGGGCGCGCCCGGGGCGGGGAAGTGATATGGACATCGCGTGGGGCAATGCATGAGCGAGGAGCAGGAGTACGCACCGCAGTACAGTACCCGTGAGCGCGTGGTACGCGTCATTGGCATGGTGATCGTTGCCGCGATCGTGGTGTTTCCGTCCGAATGGTGGTTCTTCCCGTGGTTGGAAAGGTTCTCGGCCACTTCGCCGTGTTACGAGATCCTCGGAGTGCGCGGGCACGTGGTTCTCATGTACGGAATATTCGTGGGTATGCCGTTGGGCATTGCACTGATCGCCGGGTCGTTCATCTTCCGTTATGCCTACCGCATTCTGCGCGACGGCCAGGTGCCGCCGATCGGCCAGAAAGTAATGGGCCGGACGCCGATCCGGCGGGGACGAAGCGCGCGGGTCCGAGCTTACTAATCTTCTCAGAAGTATTGTCATGCGTCAGCCGGTCTGTGCGCCGATGGGGCAAGGCGCGAGGCGCGCCGT
>NZ_JBNAZM010000091.1:2500-5646 GCF_051195215.1 Arhodomonas sp. AD133
TGGCGGCAGGAGGCGATGAAGGACGTGGTAGCCTGCGATAAGCCTCGGGGAGCTGGCAAACAAGCTTCGATCCGGGGATGTCCGAATGGGGAAACCCACCTGGCACAAGCCAGGTATCACCCGCTGAATCCATAGGCGTGGTGAAGCGAACCCGGGGAACTGAAACATCTAAGTACCCGGAGGAAAAGAAATCAACCGAGATTCCCTCAGTAGCGGCGAGCGAACGGGGAACAGCCCATAAGCGCTCGGGAGGCTAGCCGAACGGTCTGGAAAGTCCGGCCATAGCGGGTGACAGCCCCGTAGGCGAAAGCAGTCCGTGCGTGAAATCGAGTAGGGCGGGACACGTGTTATCCTGTCTGAATATGGGGGGACCATCCTCCAAGGCTAAATACTCCCTGCCGACCGATAGTGAACCAGTACCGTGAGGGAAAGGCGAAAAGAACCCCGGAGAGGGGAGTGAAATAGAACCTGAAACCGTGTGCGTACAAGCAGTCGGAGCCCGCAAGGGTGACGGCGTACCTTTTGTATAATGGGTCAGCGACTTACTCTCAGTGGCAAGGTTAACCGTTTAGGGAAGCCGTAGGGAAACCGAGTCTTAACCGGCGCATCAGTCGCTGGGAGTAGACCCGAAACCGGGCGATCTACCCATGGCCAGGGTGAAGGCGGGGTAAAACCCGCTGGAGGCCCGAACCCACTAACGTTGAAAAGTTAGGGGATGAGCTGTGGGTCGGAGTGAAAGGCTAAACAAGCCCGGAGATAGCTGGTTCTCCCCGAAAGCTATTTAGGTAGCGCCTCGTGTCTCACTCCCGGGGGTAGAGCACTGTTTCGGCTAGGGGGCCTTCCGAGGCTTACCAAACCGATGCAAACTCCGAATACCGGGAAGTGCAATCACGGGAGACAGACGGCGGGTGATAACGTTCGTCGTCAAGAGGGAAACAACCCAGACCGCCAGCTAAGGTCCCCAAATCACGGCTAAGTGGCAAACGATGTGGGAAGGCAGAGACAGCCAGGAGGTTGGCTTAGAAGCAGCCACCCTTTAAAGAAAGCGTAATAGCTCACTGGTCAAGTCGGCCTGCGCGGAAGATTCAACGGGGCTGAAGTCGTGTACCGAAGCTGCGGACGCAAGCTTGCTTGCGTGGTAGGGGAGCGTTCCGTATGCCGCTGAAGGCGGACCTGTGAGGGCCGCTGGAGGTATCGGAAGTGCGAATGCTGACATGAGTAACGATAATGCGGGTGAAAAACCCGCACGCCGAAAGCCCAAGGTTTCCTGCGCAACGCTAATCGGCGCAGGGTTAGTCGGCCCCTAAGGCGAGGGCGAAAGCCGTAGTCGATGGGAAACAGGTTAATACTCCTGTACCGCAGTCTGCTGCGATGGGGGGACGAAGAAGGCTAGGTGAGCCGGGGAATGGTTGTCCCGGTTCAAGCGTGTAGGCGGTTCGCTTAGGCAAATCCGGGCGAACAACGCCGAGACGCGACAACGAGCGCCCACGGGCGCGAAGTCACTGATGCCACGCTTCCTGGAAAAGCCTCTAAGCTTCAGGCAGATTGCGACCGTACCGCAAACCAACACAGGTAGGCAGGGTGAGAATCCCAAGGCGCTTGAGAGAACTCGGGTGAAGGAACTAGGCAAAATGGCACCGTAACTTCGGGAGAAGGTGCGCCCGTAGTAAGTGAATCCCCTCGCGGGAGGAGCTGAGGCGGGCCGCAGTGACCAGGGGGCTGCGACTGTTTACTAAAAACACAGCACTCTGCTAACTCGCAAGAGGATGTATAGGGTGTGACGCCTGCCCGGTGCCGGAAGGTTAAGTGATGGGGTTAGCCCTTCGGGGCGAAGCTCTTGATCGAAGCCCCGGTAAACGGCGGCCGTAACTATAACGGTCCTAAGGTAGCGAAATTCCTTGTCGGGTAAGTTCCGACCTGCACGAATGGCGTAACGATGGCCCCACTGTCTCCACCCGAGACTCAGTGAAATTGAAATCGCAGTTAAGATGCTGCGTTCCCGCGGCAAGACGGAAAGACCCCGTGAACCTTTACTACAGCTTCACACTGGACTTCGAGTATGCTTGTGCAGGATAGGTGGGAGGCTTCGAAACCGGGACGCCAGTCCGGGTGGAGCCATCCTTGAGATACCACCCTTGCATGCTTGAGGTTCTAACCTAGGCCCGTCATCCGGGTCAGGGACAGTGTGTGGTGGGTAGTTTGACTGGGGCGGTCTCCTCCCAAAGAGTAACGGAGGAGCGCGAAGGTACCCTCAGCGCGGTCGGAAATCGCGCCGTGAGTGTAAAGGCACAAGGGTGCCTGACTGCGAGGCCGACAAGCCGAGCAGGGGCGAAAGCCGGCCTTAGTGATCCGGTGGTTCTGTATGGAAGGGCCATCGCTCAACGGATAAAAGGTACTCCGGGGATAACAGGCTGATTCCTCCCAAGAGTCCACATCGACGGAGGAGTTTGGCACCTCGATGTCGGCTCATCACATCCTGGGGCTGTAGCAGGTCCCAAGGGTATGGCTGTTCGCCATTTAAAGTGGTACGCGAGCTGGGTTTAGAACGTCGTGAGACAGTTCGGTCCCTATCTGCCGTGGGCGTCGGAGATTTGAGGGGAGTTGCTCCTAGTACGAGAGGACCGGAGTGAACGTACCTCTGGTGTTCCGGTTGTCACGCCAGTGGCACTGCCGGGTAGCTACGTACGGAAGGGATAACCGCTGAAAGCATCTAAGCGGGAAGCCCACCCCAAGATGAGATCTCCCCGAGGGCTCGACCCTCCTGAAGGGCCGTGGAAGACCACCACGTTGATAGGCTGGGTGTGGAAGCGCAGTAATGTGTGAAGCTAACCAGTACTAATTGCCCGTGCGGCTTGGCCATATAACACCCAAGCAGTCTGACAACAATGCGCGCATGCCCATCATCGCGCCGCGACTTCCCGATTCACGAAGGTGAGCGCTCGCCCCAACGCGAGACGATCACCCAACCGGCTCGCCTGGCGACCATAGCGAGTGGGAACCACCCGAACCCATCCCGAACTCGGAAGTGAAACCACTCAGCGCCGATGATAGTGCCGCCTCGCTGTGGTGCGAAAGTAGGTCATCGCCAGGCTCTTACTACCTAAACCCCCTGCGGTACAAAACCGCAGGGGGTTTTTTCATTCCAC
>NZ_JBNAZM010000092.1:0-5579 GCF_051195215.1 Arhodomonas sp. AD133
CGTGAGCGCCTGGCCGAGGGCGATCATGGGCTTCCCAGCCACGCGGTGGACCTCGCCAACGAGTACTACGAGTGCACCCTTTTCGCCGCCATCGCCAGCTACTCGGCCGGCACCCCCATCGAGCAACTCGGCGAGCGCGTGCGCGCCATCCTGCCGGCGCGCCAGGCCCTGGCCGAGGCCATCGCCACCATGCCAGAGCGTCACCAGACCGCCGGCCGGCGCTACTGGGCCATCAGCGGCCGCGGCACGGTGGCCGGCGAGCCCATGCTCACCCGCTACCAGCTGGCGCTGTGGTGGTTGGCGCTGGCGGTGGGCACCGGCCAGCCGCACGAGCATGTGGCACAGGTCTGTGCCCTGATCGACAATGCCGGCGCCGACGCGCTGCTCGATCACATCCGCCATCGCCTTGGCCACGGTGAACCACCGGCCACCCAGTCACTGGCCTTTCCCGAGCTCTACACACCGCTTCTGCAGGCCATCGCCGCCCCGGCCGAGGCGCAGAGTGCGCTGGTCAATCAGTTCCTTCACCACTGGTACCAGGGCAGCGAAGACACCGCCTGGTACGGCAATCACGAGCGTGACGGCGATTTTGGTTTCTGGGATTGCTATTTCGGCTACTGGTGCCTGGAAGCGGCGCTGGTCGTGCGCGCTTTTGCCATCGACGACAGCGCCTTCCGCGACCACCCCCATTATCCGGCTGATCTGGTGCGCTAACGCCCCCGCCGACGCGCTTGGGGGCGATCAACGCGCATCCCACCAAGCTGGCTGGCCATTGTGACAAAAGCCGCCGCCCATAGGCGCCGGCTGAATAACCGGCTGCTCCAGCGTCCGTCCTGACAACCACCGGCCAACGCTACCCAGTCCGGTGGACTTCCCCCGGTGCAGTGGACACTCCGACGCTATGATTGGAGTTACCCCGCCGGTAGACCTCCGGATCCCACCGTTCCATGAACATCTCGGGATCGGCGAGTGGCGTGAACCCGAGCGGTTCGTACAGCCCATGGGCATCCCGAGTCGCCAACAGCATCCGTCGCAGGCCCTGGAGCCGGGGGTCGTCCATGACGGTGCGCATCAGCCACTTACCCAGGCCTCTGCCCTGGTGGGCTGCCACCACGAACACGTCGCCGATGTAGGCGAACGTCGCGTAATCGGTCACCGCCCTCGCGAAGGCGACCTGCTCGCCGGCGTCAGTGAACACGCCGAAGCACAGTGAATGCTCGATGGAGCGGGCGACCACGTCCCTGGGTATGCCGGCCGCCCAGTACGACTCCGCCAGGACCGCGTGAACGAGGTCCACATCCATCCTGGTGGCATCCGTGCTGATCGTGTAACCGTTCACGCATTCACCTCAGTACACCTTCCCCGACGCCCGGCGGAAGCCTTCGACCGTTGCGGAATCGGACAACAGCCGGGCCATTGCCCGGCCATCCGGCTCGACACATGCGTCATTGCTCATCCAGCGAGGACAGTGCGTCCGGAAGCGCTGATAACGACCGTATCCGGCACGTCGCCCGCTCCAGCTCGCCGGGCGAATGCGTCGTCAGCATCGCGACGACCCGCATGCCGGCGCGAACGCCCGCTTCCACGCCGGACGGTGCGTCCTCGAGCACGATGCAATCCCGCGGCTCGACACCGAGCAACGCAGCGCCCCGCAGGTACGGCTCGGGATCCGGCTTGCCACGTGACCAGCACTCCGGCGTGACCAACACGCGAGGCACCGGCAGGCCCGCAGCATTCAGCCGGGCCTCCGCGAGCCGGCGGGGACACGACGTGACCACGGCGAGATTAGCGTGCGCCGAGAGCAATTCGAAAGCCCCGTCGAAGGCCACCACTGCGCGGGTGTCCTGCACCTGGCGCTCGTCGAGCAGTGCCCCCTCGGCCTCGCTGTCCAGCTCCGGAGCAAGAACCGAGGCCGCATCCGACGACGTCCGTCCAAAAGGGATGCGTTCAAGCGTCTCTTCCGGCAGCCCCCTCAGCCGGACCCACCAACGGAAAGCCGCGACCACCGACGCCGTCGAATCAATCAGTGTGCCGTCCAGATCGGACAATATCGGTACCGGCGATAACTCCATGCCGTGCTCCCTGGCCAAACGTTCGAAGTCACTCTCCGACCGGCTCCTTCAGGCATCGACCGGTTTGCCGATCGAATTCACCACCCTGATCCAGGCAACGATCGAAGTCGAGCTGATACCGGATCCATGGGGCAGCCACGGACGCGGCCAGCCCGAGCAGCACAATGCTGGCAATGAGGATCAACATTAGCGTCGCCTCACGGCGAAGGTGCCGACTTATTCCGGTCATCGTCCCGATTTCGCCCTTACGTGGCGAAGCGGCGCAACTGCTTGTCATGGATACGGCGCAACGCCACCACGCTGATGATGGCACCCAACAAGGCATACGCCATATCCGACTGCGTATCCCACGCGTAACCCTGCATGCCCAGGAACGCCTCCGCGCCCTCACCGGATGCCAGGGCGACCCACCACTCGATCAGCTCGTAGAAGGCGCTGAATGCCAGGCAGAATGACACCACGAAAAAGGCCTGCCACCATGATCCATTAACGATTCGCTTGCGAATAACGATCTCCCTCGCGATCATGGCGGGAACGAACCCCTGGGCGAAGTGACCGAGCTTGTCGTAGTTGTTCCGCTCTCCCCCGACGAGATCCCGCAGGTAGTCGAAAAGCGGCACTTCGGCGTAGGTGTAGTGCCCGCCGACCATGAGGATCACGCAATGGACGAGGACCAGAGCGTATACGAGGCCCGTCAACCGGAATCGCTGGTGGGTCGCAGCCAGAACGACGAATCCGATCAATGCCGGCACCACTTCCAGGAACCAAGTGAAGTAATCATGGGGGGCGACGGCGGACCAGACGAAAACACTCCAGAATACGATCAACCAAAGCGCCTTACCCATATGCACACTCATACCGGCTACTCCGCCGGAAAACCCCGGCTAGTCTGGGGTTCCCGACGACCGCCGGCGACGTGATGTCATCGACACGATCGCCTTGGCGACGAGCCATAGGACGACCAGCCAGAACGCCGCGATGAACCCCCAGCCGAACAACGTGGGCGCACACCATGACCAACCACACGCGCCGCTATTCTCGAGCAACCCCGGGATACCGATCGCGTGAAACAGGTATACGGAAACGAACGGGAACGCCGCAATGAACCCGAGCGGGGTATCCAGATACTGCGGCCAGAAGGCAACGGGTGCGCACAGCAAAAGGTAACCGACGACAATGAAGCCCATGACCCTGATGGTTCTCGTGTTCATGGTGCTTCCCCACGAACCGACCGGCCGCGGCGGGAACCGTTGCCAGCGACGCCCGTGTACAGCGCCAGTGGCACCATGCGTTTTCGCCGCGCCTGCGGCGTGATCCGTTCCCTGGACATGCAGGTCTCCATCCTGTCGCTACGCCGGTGTGCGCACATGTCTGTGGTCGACTGCCGCCCGGATGGTGGCACCGTCCCGCGGGACTACGACATCCCATCAGCACCAGCGTATTATGGGTCATTCGCCTCCCGGCACGAAGCGCTCAAGCAACACCGGTTTCAAGGAGCCTGCAACCGTGGCCGACACGAGTTCCACCCGTATCGACCTCAAGCGCTACCCGGCGGAGACGCAGGCGCACCGCCACCCGCACCACCAGATCGTGCTGCCCCTGGAGGGCGTTCTGGAAATGGACGTGGCGGGTCGATTCGCGGACGTGGCCGCAGACCGCGCCGCGGTTATACCGGCCGGACAGTGGCACAGCTTCGCCGGGTCCGACGACAACGCCTTCCTGGTCATCGATCTCGCAGAGTCGCCCCCGGACACCGGTGCCGGCGGGGGCGTCCTGTGGCGTGCCGCTCTGGAACACCCGTTCATGCGTTTCGATCCATCGCTTGGCGGGTTCTGTCAGTTCATCGCCAACCGCATCGGGCACCAGGGACTTCACGGCGTTCGCTCCGAGGTGGCGGGCTCGATGGTGTTGGATGCACTGGCGCAGAGCCAGAATCTGGCCCCCAACGCGTTACCCCCGGCGCTGGCCCGAGCGATCCGGTTCATCGAGACGTACTACGATGACGCCATCACCGTCGCGACGGTCGCCCACAACGCCGGGTTGAGCGAAAGCCGGCTGCACGCGCTTTTCCATGGATGGCTGGATACCTCCCCCGGGCGCTACCTCGCCCGCCAGCGCGTGCGCCGCGCGCGGTTGCTCCTCGAGGAAACCGCGACGCCCGTGGCCGATATCGCTCTGGCCGTCGGCTACTCGGACCAGAGCGCGTTCACGCGCGCCTTTCGGCGGGAAACCGGCAAGACGCCCGCCGCGTACCGGCGTGCGTGCCGGGTGCAGTAGCATCTGCACAATTTCCGCCGGGAACGGGCCAAGACCGGGCCACGGGCTTGCACCTATGCTGTCCTCCGGACCCATCTGGAGGCCAGACCCATGACCAAGGCACTATCGGACTTCTCGGTGCTCACCTTCGACTGCTACGGCACCCTGATCGACTGGGAGAGCGGGATCTGGGATGCGCTGCAGCCCGTCATCCAGGCAAACAACCGCGACGACATCACGCGCGGCGTCGCCCTGGAAGCGTTCGCCGAGCTGGAGAGCAGCCAGCAATCCGAGACGCCGGCAATGCGCTACCCGGAGCTGCTGACCCGGGTGCACGTGCGCTTCGCCGAGCGCTTCGAGCTGACATCCAGCGACGCGCTCGACCGGGCGTTCGGGGTTTCGGTCCCACATTGGCCGGCGTTCCCCGACAGCGCCGATGCGCTGCGTGCCCTGGCCCGGCACTACAGGCTCGTGGTCCTCTCGAATGTGGATCGTGAAGGGTTCGCGGCATCGAATCGCAAGCTCGGCGTGCAATTCGATGCCGTTTACACCGCTGAAGACGTGGGCTCGTACAAACCGACCCCGGCCAACTTCGAATACATGCTGAAGCGGCTGAGCCGGGAGCACGGCATCGGGCGGGAGGATATCCTCCACACCGCGCAAAGCCTCTTCCATGACCACGTACCGGCCAGCCGGGCCGGTCTCGCACGGGCGTGGATCGACCGGCAGGGTCTGTCCGAAGGCGGCGGTTGGGGCGCAACCGCGCGGGTGGCGGACCGCCCGGAGGTGGATTTCCTGTACTCGAGCCTGGCGGCGATGGCCGATGCGGTGTCAGCGCAACGCTGAGCGTCGTCCGCGACCGGCGTTGCCCCGGACGAACGGCTTTCCGACGTGCCGGACGCAGAGATGTCGGCTGCCGAGCACAGCCGACCTGCGCTGGAGATCGCGGGCTGCGCAAATGCAGCCGGCCAACATCAGTCACGCAGCGCACATAGAGCGCTCCACGATATGCCGGATCGCGGGCCTGCGAGCGGCACGATGCGAACCGCCGTCAGTCGATACCCGGCATCAAGGGGCGATCGGGGATCGTCGGCTGCCGAGAGCAGCCGACCTTGTAGCGCTGCTGGCCAACACCGGCATCCTCACCACCGGCAATAGCGTGCTGGAAGCCTACGTGTCAAGACCTGATTGGTCGTATACCTGTTTACGGAACAACTCTGGGTGTTGTGCGTACCAGTCCTTGAGGTTCTG
>NZ_JBNAZM010000093.1:0-4818 GCF_051195215.1 Arhodomonas sp. AD133
TCGACCATCACTGGAGCGTTTACATTTCATACCAGCAATTCTACCAGAAAATGACATTACTTTCTAAAAGATTAGTAAATCCATCCAGGACATCATGCGCACCGACGTCGGTGTCGACGGTGACGCCCAGCGAATCGGCCAGCTGGTCTGGATGCTCTTCCTCAAGATCTACGACGACCGAGAGCAGGAGTGGGAAGTGCTTGAGGATGACTACGTCTCGCCGATCCCCGAAGAGCTGCGCTGGCGCAACTGGGCGGCGGATGAAGAGGGCATGACCGGCGATCAGTCCCTGGAGGCCCGCGGCGACGATATGCGGCCGGTGGTGATTCGGCGCATATTCGAGGACGCCTACAACTACATGAAGTCCGGCCAGCTCCTGCGGCAGGTCATCAACAAGCTGCAGGAGATGGACTTAAACGTCTCCGGCGACCGCCACGAGCTGGGCGACGTCTACGAGCAGATCCTCAAGGACCTGCAAAGCGCCGGCAACGCCGGTGAGTTCTACACCCCCCGCGCCGTCACGGAGTTCATCGTCAACCGGGTGGACCCCAAGCTCGAGGAGCGGGTAATGGACCCCGCCTGCGGCACCGGCGGCTTCCTCGTCAGCACCATCGAGCACAAGCGCGAGCACTACGTCGACACGCCGCAGGACTGGGAGACCCTCCAGACCACCATCCGCGGCATCGAGAAGAAGCCCCTGCCGCACCTGCTAGCCAGCACCAACCTGATCCTCCATGGCGTCGAGGTGCCCAGGCAGATACGTCACGACAACACCCTGGCCCAGCCATGGACGGACTGGGGCTCGCGCGACCGGGTGGACGTCATCGTCGCCAACCCGCCCTTCGGCGGCATGGAAGAGCCGGGCATTGAGACCAACTTCCCCCAGAACTTCCGCACCCGGGAAACCGCGGACCTGTTCATGAGCCTGTTCATCCACCTGCTCAAGGACGGCGGCCGGGCCGGTGTGGTACTGCCCGACGGCTTTCTGTTCGGGGAGGGCATCAAGACCCGGATCAAGGAGAAGCTGCTCTCAGAGTGCGATCTGCACACGATTGTTCGACTACCCAACGGTGTATTCAGCCCCTACACCAACATCAAGACCAACCTTCTGTTCTTCACCAAGGGCCGGCCCACCCAGGCGGTGTGGTACTACGAGCACCCCTATCCGGAAGGCTACAAGAGCTACAGCAAGACCAAGCCCATGCGCTTCCAGGAGTTCGAGCGGGAGATCGCCTGGTGGGGCGCGGAGGACGACGGTTTCAAGGCTCGCGAGGAGACCGAATACGCCTGGCGCGTGCCGGTCGAGGACATCCAGGCCGACAACTACAACCTCGACCGCAAAAACCCCTACGCCGCCGAGGAAGAGAACCACGACCCCGAGGAATTGCTGGCCAGGTACGAAAGCCAGCAAGCGGAAATCCAGGAGCTGCGCGATCAGCTCAAGGACATCCTGGCCGACGCCCTGGGGGAGCAGCAGCAATGAGCACGGAGCACCTGATTACCGAGCATCTGGACCTCTGGACCAGCGCCGTCACTTACAAGAACGGCAAGGGGCGAGGCAACAACGGCGAGCCGAAACTGACCGGCATCGACAAGCTGCGCGAGCTGATCCTGGAGCTGGCTGTGCGCGGCAAACTGGTGCCGCAGGATCCCGAGGAGGAGCCGGCTTCCAAGCTTCTGGAGCGCATCGAGAAAGAAAAGGAGCGGCTGCATAACGAAGGTAAGATCAGGAGGCCGAAACGGTTGTCGTTCGATTCGGAGGATAAGCCTTTTGAGCTACCTGCGACATGGAAATGGACTTGTCTTGGTGAAATTGGGCAGATAGTAGGAGGGGGTACTCCAAAATCCAAAGTATCCTCATTCTGGGCGAGTAACGGGATTAAATGGTTGACACCTGCCGACCTCTATGGCTTCGAGGGGAAATATGTTTATTCGGGGCGGCGAGATATATCTCAAGAAGGCCTTGATAAGTCCTCTGCTACACTTCTGCCGGCCGGATCAGTTCTTTTTTCTTCGCGTGCCCCAATCGGCTACGTTGCCATTTCCGGTTCCCCTCTGGCGACCAATCAAGGTTTCAAGTCCTGCGTCCCTTACCTACAAGGGCTCAGCGAGTACCTTTTTTACTTCCTTAAACGTTCCGCGAAGTTCATTGACGACTCGGCAAGCGGGACCACCTTCAGAGAAATATCGGGGAGTAAGATGGCCCAAGTGCCAGTGGCCCTTCCCCCTCTGGAGGAACAAGAGCGAATAGTCGAAACAATCGACGAGCTCATGGCCCTCTGCGACCGCTTGGAGCAGCAGACCTGCGACCAGTTCAGCGCCCACGAGACCCTCGTGGACACCCTGCTGGACACCCTCACTCGCTCGCAGGACGCGGCCGAGCTGCCCGAGAACTGGGCCCGCCTGGTCGCCCACTTCGACACCCTGTTCACCACCGAGCACAGCATAGACCGTCTCAAACAGACGATCCATGAGCTTGCCGTCAAGGGACTATTGGTGCCCCAAGACCCCAACGATGAGCCGGCCTCCAAGCTACTGGCGCGAACGGCTGCGGAAAAGGAACGGATGACACTGAAAGGGGGAATACGGAAGTCGAAGGCGCTTCCCGGAATTCGAGAGGATGAAATACCGTTCAAGCTTCCAGTAGGCTGGTCCATCGCCCGGCTCGACGATATCACTGAAATCCAAAGTGGCATAGCTAAGGGGAAGAAGCACACCGGTTCTGAAACGGTTGTCCTACCTTACCTTCGAGTTGCAAACGTTCAACGTGCTGCACTCCTTTTGGATCAAGTGAAAGAGATTGAGATAGCGAAGAGTGACATGGATCGCTACTTGGTTCTGCGGAGGGACTTACTAATAACCGAGGGCGGGGATTGGGATAAGGTTGGTCGAACTGCCATTTGGAATGGTTCCATTCATCCAATAGTTCATCAAAATCATGTATTTCGGGCTCGCCTGCTTCTTGAGGAGCAGAATGAGCGCTGGATAGAGGAATATCTAAATTCTCGGTTTGCAAGGGAGTATTTTGCGGAGTCCAGCAAACAAACCACCAATTTGGCATCGATAAATAAGACACAGCTTAGAAGTTGCACAGTTCCAATTCCTCCCATCCAAGAGCAAGAGCGCATTTTGGAAAGAAGCGACGAGCTTATGGCCTTGTGTGATCGCCTCAAGTCGCGGCTGAAAACGGTGAAAGAAATCCAGCAAAGTCTGGCCGACACCATCGTCAAACAGGCGGTGGCCTGAGTCAGGCCCGGGGTCTAAGGGGCCATCCCAACGATGAGCGCAAGCCCTGCCTTCCTAACCTGGATCGACCTCACCGCCTCGGACCGAGACAAAGTCCGTCGCGTTCTCGACTTGTTCAACGAACAGGGCACCGTCGACGAGCTGGGTCTCGGTCCGATCCGCGACTTCCTGTCGGACGCCCTGTTCCCCGGTACCTCCGTACTGCACACTCGCCTGCGGTACGTGCTGTTCATCCCGTGGCTCTATGGTTGGTTGGAGGCACGGCCACGCCAGGTCCAGAACGTGGCCGCCGAAGCGCGGGCCATGGAACTCCGGCTGGTGGAGGCCCTGAAGAAACGGGGAGACCAGGAGGGGATCATTGGTGCCCGGGCGGGCCAGAGCCTGGCCCGACTCCCCAGCAATGCCTACTGGGCCGCCCTGGTGCGGTGGGGCATTTTCGTGCCGAACCAGAGTCAGAGCTGGTATTTCCGCCATTTCCGGGAGGTCGCGACTCCGGCCGTTGCGGGACACCCCGATGACCCCGGCGTGGCCCGGGATCGGGCCCGCACCTGGAATGCACATTTGCCGGAGCCCCCCGAGGACCTGCTCGAATCCGCCAGCTTTGAATTGTCTCGCGAGGAGGCGGACTTCATCCGCGGCTGCATCGGGACGAACGTCCCGCATAGCTTGATCGCCTGGCTGGCCCGGGAAGGATCGCCGAGCCTCGGAGAGGTCCCCTGGCCCTGGCAGATCCCAGGTCGGGCGGATCTGCCGGCGCGACTCGAGGAGGTTGTCGAGATGGCGCGGCGGTTCTCGCTTCATCTGGAAGGCGCGCCGTTGGTTTACAACCTGCTGCTGGCCGAGACGCGGCTTGATCGTTACGGCGACCCCCAGGGCCAGGATCAGGAGGCCGCCGAGAAGTACCGCCACTCCCTGGCCGAATGGGCCGACCGCGAGGTCCAGGACCCGGACAGCTTCGATCCCCAGGCGTTGTGGAGCTTGGCCGCTCGCCACGGAGTTTCCGTGAGGCCCGGTCTCAAGCGGTTCGTGGAGCAGTGGGCGGAGGGGGTATCACGGATAGGTCCGCGCGAGGTGGCCAACAGCCGCGGCTTGAAGAATCTGATTGCGCAGCGGGAGCGCGCCCTGAAGGGCCCCCGAGCACGACTGGTGAATGAAAGCCGCCTGCTCGACTGGCGCGGTGACGTCGGGACGGGGCGGATGGCGTTCCGCTGGCCGCAGGTGCGCACCCTGCTGACCGACCTGCACCGAGGGCTGGCGCGCTGATGCTTTCACCCGACGCGCGCGCAGTCGCCACGGATATCCTGCGCCCACCGGCCGGCTACCGACTCGACCGCACCGTGATGACCACCTACAGCCTGGACCTGGAGGTGCTGCTGGCCCTGCCGTTGGCGGTGCTGGCCCAGGCTGACGGCGGCGTGGAGGAGTTGCTGGAGGATCCCCTACTGCTGCTGGAGGCCCTGCGCGAGGCCTCCGATCGTGTTCATGTGTTCGTGGATGTCAATCCCGGTTGAGGCTGTCCGGTTTTCCCCGGGCTAAAATGTCCGCTGCTCGGTGATGGTGTGTCTGGGGTGA